>NZ_CP102265.1:875000-1175000 GCF_025147765.1 Blautia obeum ATCC 29174 | reverse complement strand
TTTCATAGGGTATCTTGTAAACCTCTTTCTGCCGGCTTAAAAACGACTTGATTTCCTCAATGCTCTTGGCGTTGGCGGTTGCCATCATTTCCGACATTTCGATAATCCAGTGACCTTGCAGCTTACGGTACACATTGTCATCGTCCAGCTTCCGCAAATCATCGGAGAACCACTCGTCCCGGACTGCCAGCAGACGGAAGAAGGTGGACTTGCCAGCCCCCTGACCTCCGACCAGACAGAGCATGATTTCAAACTTGCACCCCGGCTGAAAGGCTCGTGAGATAGCGCCCATCAGGAACAGCTTCAACGCTTCATAGGTGTAATCATCTGCGTCAGCTCCCAGAAAGTGCCGTAGGCAGAAGCGGATTCGCTCTGTCCCGTCCCACACAAGGGAACTTAAATAATCCCGGATGGGGTGGTACTTGTTTTCATTCGCCACAATCCCGATGGCGTTATCAATCTTTTTCTCATTGGTAAGCCCGTAGGTTTCTTCCAGATAGAGAAGCAGATATTTCATGTCCGTATCGTTTAAGGCGGTGCTGTCCCTGTGGAAGCCGATGGGCTTTATGATGTCCTTGCGGTCGGTCAGGATGTTGTATGCGATAGCCCCGGAAAGCAGCGGGTCACGCTGGAATACGGTCAGGCAGTTCCGTATGCTCTGACGGACACCGCCTTTCTCGGTGGTTTCCAGCCCCGCCTTGATTTCCTCAATGCTCTGGGGCGGCTGCATGGCGTTCATGGTGTTTTTTAGTTCTTGCTGCGTCTGCGGCTGCAAGCTCTGCCATTCGCTGTTCAAGCTGTATCACATCCTTTCCGTATTCCGTAATCAAAGCCGCTTTTTCCTCTGTTTCCCCGAACAGCAGCACATCCAGCAGATATTCCACATGGTCTTGCTTCTGTAAGGCTTCCACAAACCGGGGATGAAAGACTTCCTCCGGGGAGTGCGGGGCATATTCCTTTCTCCACACTCGGAGTAGGTGGAGATAATCGGCAAGAATACGGAAGCAGCGGTTTTTTGCTTCCTGAAACTGTTCCTCCGGGGATTTCTGCCGGGGCTTTGGCTTTTTTGCTTTTCCCGGCGGTTTCCAGTCCTCATAGGAAAGCCCGAAGTCCTGTGCCAGCTGTACGGCGGCTTCTTTCTTTCCCAGCCCATACAGGGCGGCGGCAAAATCAATCACATCCCCATCCGCACCGCAGCCGAAGCAGTGGTAACGCCGATCCAGCTTCATGCTTGGGGTTTTATCATGATGGAACGGGCAGCAAGCCATCCCGTTCCGCCCTACATGGATTCCATAATGCTCCGCAGCCTGTCTGGTTGTGACGGACTGCTTCACAGCTTCAAATACATTCAAATCTATCCCTCCTTGAAAAAAGAAAAAAACACCTGACATTCTCTGATTGAAAATGGCAAGTGCCTGTTAAAGTTCCATATCCTGTTGTCTGTGTTTCGCCTGTGCCGGGGCGGTTCTTTGTGCTTTTTTCTCGTCTGCCTTATCCTGCAAGACTTCCTTGATGGGCTGCTTCTTGGGCGGCTCTTTGCTTTCCTCTGTGCCGGGTGTGGCTTTCCGTACCCAGTAGCGGATGTCCCGCAGCTTCTTCAAATCAGCCTGTACCTCGATCAGAGGTGTTTTCAGGGCTGCAATTTCTTCCAGAAGCGTTTCCTGCTCCTCTTGCAGCTTCTTTTGGGTGCTGTCCTTATCGTCCGGGTGCTTGGCAAGGTAGGCGGCGGCTTTCGCATACCGGGCAACCTCCGGGTGTTCCTGGTTGAATTTCTCCTTTGTTTTCTTAAAAAATATCTTCTGGTACTTCTCATAGACAGGCTTACATTCCTTGCAGTCTGTCCGGGCAGAAAGCAGTCCGTCAATCACTTTGCTTCGGGCTTCCTTTGGCTTCATCTGACTGCGGTAATCTGCGGCTGATTTCCCGGAAGATTCCAGAAAGGCTTCCAAGTCCTCCACAGTGGAAAGCCCCTTTTGCCGGAGATAGGACAGGGCTTCGCTGACTGCCTTTAAGTCCTGTGAAGTCCCCCGATTTTGTCCAGCCCTCGTCCAGTCCTTCCGTTCTTCCTTTCGTATCTCCATATATTTCATCAGTAGATTTGGAAGAAGTGTCGCTTCCTCCGCCGCCTTTTGTGCAAGCAGTTCTTTCCGTTTTTCTCCCAGCTCGGTAATCCAGCCTTTGAGGTTTTGGATAAGCTGCCGGATGGACTTCATCAGGCGGTTGGCGGCTCTGATTTCCCGGTTCAGGTTGCCGATATTCGTCTGGATACCTCGCTTTTCCATCTGCCGGACAGCAGCACCCTCATGGACAGTAGGGATAATATCAAGCCCCTGTCTGGCATAGGAACGCAAGTCCACACGCTCCGGGCGATCATTGGCTTCCAGATAGCGGTTCTGGATGACCTCCCATTCATGCCGCCAGATTTCACAATACTTCTGGTCGTTCCAGTCCACCGTATCCTCCTTGTGGCTTTTCCACCTGCCGGATGGCAGCTTTATCCGTTCCCCGTTCTCGTCAAGGTCATAAACCTTGCGGCTCTTGGAAAGCCATTTCCCATGTTCGTCCATTGCCCTCATAGTGAGCAGGACATGGGCGTGAGGATTGTGTCCCGGCGGGTGGGGGTCATGGATGGCAAAGTCAGCAATCATGCCTTTGGAAACAAACTGTTGCTGGCAGAACTCCCGGACAAGGACAGCGTACTGGTCGGGCGGTATCTCTCTGGGAATGGTAAGCACCCACCGCCTTGCAAGCTGGGAGTTCCATTGTTTCTCCACAGCTTCGGCGGCGTTCCATAAAGTATTGCGGTCTGCATACTCCGGCGTGGCATTTGCCGGGAGCAGGATTTCATTGTGGACGATACCTCGCTTTTCTGGGTAGTGCTTCACTTCTTGGTCGTATTCACAGAACAGCTTTTCGCCGCTCTGGTAGGCAGCGGCGGCAACCGCAGACTGCTGTTGGCTACGCTGAACAATCGAGATTTCGTTGTGTGGACAGGGCATTTCGTATCCCTCCTTTCTATGCTTGGTGGATGGGGTGGCGTTTTACCACCTCATTTTGGGCAGAAAAAAAGCAGGAGACCTTTTTCAGATTTCCTGCTCGGTGTGCCGCTGTGTAAGCGGCGGGTATTTAGTTGTGAAAGTTCGGGACAAGTTGACCCGATGTGTGTAGAATAACAAACTGGATTTATTTTTCTTTACATTTTATGCCGTAATTTCCCCTACTACCATTTTCGTAGCCCCTATATATTTCATATCTTTTTCCATTTATCTCCACTTCGTCATCGTTAATAAATGTATAAGACTTACCATTTTCTTCACAATACTTTGAAATTGCTTCCATAGTTTTTGCAAGAGTTGGGTAATTGGCACTATCCTCATAAGGAACCCAAAAAGCTTTTTTAAACATATAAAATACCTCCTTCTAATTTGTTAAGTAATCCACGAATTTTCAAAGCGTTATAAAATAATAGTATCATACAGCTTCGCAAAAATCCACTTATAACTTCAAACTTGTCGGCTGGGAACAGCTTGCAACGCAAGGTGTCCCCAGATGGCAAGTCCACAAAAGGGTAGCTGGTGGTAGCCAGCGCAGGGGAAGCGTAGCGTCCCCTGTATGATTTGGAGCAGACCATGACTGCGGAAGCCGACATTCTGTCGGCTGCTGCGGCATTCGCCGAGTGAATATGCAAGCATATTCGTTCGGCTCATTGCTCGCACAAATCACAGCCCTCCGGCGAGGAGCCTTCGGAGAACGCAATGCACCAACCTCTGGGTGGTGTATAATTGCGCCCTTAGTAAACTAAGGGGTTTCCGGCTTCTCCCGTTCCAGCAGTTTTTTCAATAGTTCCTGCGTGTCCTGCCTGTGAAAAATGAGTTTCAACAACAGCATGACATCATCATCTGTCAGGCGTTCCGGCTCTTGCAGAAAACTTTCCAGCATACCGCCACGAGTACAGAGCCGGTGCGTCCGTTCCTTTCGGGTAAGCTGCTTTAACTGGTGCTGCAATGCCTTTTCATCATTGATGGCTTTCCGCAGTTTCTTTTCGCTTTTCTCCAGCTCCCGGTTGAGCTTTTCCAGCTTTGATGTATCAGGCAAGGGCAGCGTCCTCCTTTCCCGGTATCAGCACATAAATCCGGTTTGGTTCTCCCACGCCCTGACGCACCCGCATGATAAGTCCGGCGGTTTCCAGTTCATTCAAAGAACGCTTGACCGTCATAGAGCTGCGGGACAGGACTGCGGCAAGGGCTGTGACAGGGAAGCAGACAAACAGGATTCCGTTCTCGTCCTCCTGCCCTTTGGATAGCATAGCGTCCAGCATCCGGCAGTACATGACCTTTGCGGTGCTGCTGACTGGAAATCCTGTTAACGCTCTGGGAAAGGGCATACAGAGCGGCAATGGTGTGTCTATCGTCATAAATTCAAAATTCATTCTGTGTGTTCCTCCTTTTTCTTTGCTCGTTTGGATAAATAACGGGGGCAGTCAACCACAACCGCCCGGAAGCTCTGCTTGCACCCATGCTGGCATTTCCGGCATAATTCGTTGTAAGTGACACGCCCCCGGTCATTGAGGTAAAAGGAAAGCTCATGCTTCCTCTTTTTGCTCATTCTCGGCATATTGCGCTTCCTCCCGTTTTAGTGTATGGTTTCGGGGCGATTTTCGGCAAAATTACAGCCATAGAGCCGCTTAAAATCTCCCGAAGTATCAGCGATAGGGTAGACTGTCCCCCTATCAGATTGTCGTGTTTCGGTATCATTTCGGTGTCAGTTCGCCAGTTCTCCCCGGTGTCGTTCCTCCCCTGAATCTCACAGCGGCGTATCGCTCCCTTTGGTACGCTCGTTTCGGTCAGGGTTCCTCCACATCCCTGCCAAAAGTCATGGCACTACATCGCCGGGGAAGCATATCCCACACAGGCTGGTCATTCGATTGGAATAATCCATCGATGAACTACCTGTATCATAGAACATTTTTGTGCCCTGTGCCGTATGTCCACAAAGTAGGAATTAAGGGTAAAAATCAGAAATTTCCACGATTACGGAAAGTGTGATATAATCCAGATAAGCGGCAGCAATGAAACCGTTGGAAGGGAGCGTGCACCCATGAAAGGAGCAACAAGCATACAGGAACGCCTTTGGGAACTCCGCAAGGACAAAGGC
The DNA here is from genome assembly GCF_025147765.1 of Blautia obeum ATCC 29174. Taxonomy (NCBI): domain Bacteria; kingdom Bacillati; phylum Bacillota; class Clostridia; order Lachnospirales; family Lachnospiraceae; genus Blautia; species Blautia obeum. The sequence goes on along the minus strand of NZ_CP102265.1, from coordinate 1,169,846 downwards.
TTAAATCTGGAAGAACTATCAAAGCTGACGGGCATTTCCAAATCAGCTCTTGGAAGTTATGAAAAAGAGGATTTTAAGGAAATCAATCATGGCAACCTTATCACGCTGGCAGACTTCTATGGGGTTTCCGTTGATTATCTGCTGTGCCGGACAGAAAACCGGGAGCAGATCAACACACCATTGACGGAGCTGCATTTGAATGATGAGATGGTTGCACTTCTGAAAAGCGGTCGGATTAACAACCGTCTGCTCTGCGAACTTGCCACCCATAAGGACTTTATCAAGTTTCTTGCGGATATTGAGATTTATGTGGACGGGATTGCTACCATGCAAATCCAAAACCTCAATGCCCTTGTTGATACCGTCCGGCATGAAATCATTGAACGGTATCGCCCCGGCGAAGATGACCCGCATTTGAAGGTGCTGCAAGCTGCCCATATCAGCGATGATGAGTATTTCAGCCACATGGTTCTGGATGACCTCAACCTCATTATCCGGGATATTCGGGAAGCTCACAAAAAAGACAGCGAAAGTGCTCCCCAGACCACCGTTGCCGATGAACTGAAAGAAAATCTGGAAGCGGTCGAAAATTTCAAGGGCAGCCGTTTGGAAAAACTGGCAATGCTTTACTGCAAGCAACTCGGTATCAACTACAAAAATTTATCGGAAGAAGAATTTCGCTGGCTGATTCGGATTCTCCAAAAATCAAAGAAAATGGGAACACCTATCAGCCAGAGGAAAAAACGGTAACAAAAAACCGCTGTTGCATGGTTGTGTTGGCTTCCATGTAGCAGCGGTTTGTGCTGTGGTTATTCAGTTGAAATTTTGAAGTGGTAAGTTGTATATTATAATTTCATATTACCATGGAAAAACAAAGTAAAATACCAAAGCACTAATTACCGAAGCGATTAGAAAAAGCTTCTTACTTTTTGCTTTTTTATAGAACATGAAAAGAAAAATTAGCACTCCTATTACATCCATCAATAACTGAAATAGGAATGTATGATGCCCTAAAAAGTAAATAAAAATTACAATTGCTTCTGCGGCTAAAGCACCTACTGGCAGAGAATATAATATAGAATTAAAAATATGTTCTTTATTCCAGTAATATAAGATAAACGCTGCTATTGCACAAGGGATTGAACAAATAGTAAATATCATAAATAGTGAAGTACGAAAACCACCAGAAAATAAAGGTATGAATGTTCCTAATATTGCTTGTAATCCATAGAAACTCAATGTCATTCCAAACATATATAAAAACGAACTAATCCCTGCACAAATGTTTGAAGTACTTGCTAAAACAATGATGGTATTGGTAATAATCCAAAATCCCAATAGTGTTTGAATTGACGAAAAACTCCATAATGTATCAGCTGGGCAATAATCTGTAAGCCTGCAAATACATCCGACTAAAATACCAACCAAAAAAATTGTTATATAGGATTTCATACTATGGGTTAAGGTTTTGTTCATAAATTTCCTCTCCTTCAGCTTTCAGTTTGTAATTGTCATTCTGACATACCGTTTATGAATAAACCATCTCATGCAAAATAATTTCTTCTGCCCGGTTGTGAATGTTATTGCAACGCTGCACCCATTCCATTTGACAGGTACGCTTCAATTCCTCGGTCACGCCCTCGGCAGCTTTCATCTGCTCTATGATGGTGTCTAACCGTTCCTGTGCCTGTTCGTTCAGGTCTGCAAGATATGTCCATAACTCCCCGGTCAGTGTCAATGTGTTCAATCGGGCTGGGTGGACTTCTCTTAAATATTCCCGGTGCATCCGTCCGTACTTTCCGATAGGGCGGGGTTCCTCCGGCAGTTTCAAATCCGGGATGTAGTAATCTCCGACAAGGATATAATCAATTCCGTTTTCCGTTATTCTTGGTTTCAATTCGCTCATGTTCCTTACCTCCTGTGGAAGCAGGCTCGTCTGGTACTAACTCAATCACATCGGTAATCTCACAATTCAGCGTTTCGCAGATACGGGCTAATGTGTCCATGCTGATGTGCTTTCCCTCTTTGCTCATGTTGGCAATCATATTCGTTGTCATACCAGCGGCAAGCCTTAAATCCTCTTTCCTCATATCACGCTCTAACAGTGTGTGCCAGAGTGGTTTATAGCTGATGTGCATATTGTTTTCCTGCCTTTCTATCCATACCACCGGGGCGGCTGCCCCGGCAGGAACTTTTCTCTTATTATAACACCAATCTTGTGAAATCACAATTTATTCTTGTATCCTGCCGCTGATACCGTCTGGATTGGCTTTTCCTTTCTTTTTGTTCCCTTTAATTAGCCATGAACTGTTTTATTCCTTGTGACTTTGCACCCGGATTGTCTGTTCCATATCCTTCCAGCAGATTGATCACTCCCCAGGCTGCAAGTCCGGCTCCGATCGCACAAACCAATGTTTTTAAGGTCGTAATTGCCGTTGTAAAAAATGCCATAAGTGTACCTTTGGAAAACTTACATTTTCCAGTCCTTTCTTAGATTTTTTCCAGAAATGGAAGAAAACACTATATAAACCCTGCCTTTTGTGCTACACTAAGCATAGGATTTTCTACTTGGAAAATTCCTCACACGTACAGTCGGTATATTCATTTTCGTCGATGGATACCGACTGTTCCCTTTTTCCAAATTATTCATGATTTCCTCCCATGATCCACTTCCCGACAATTTGTCGAGAAGTTACATCTGATACAGTTCCACTTCATCCTCTGGTTTCAGTATCAGATTAGTACTCAGATATTTTTCAATATCAAAGGTATTCTTTTTGTCATAATCGGACAGATATTTGTAATTTTTATGTTTGCAAATATCGTATTTATTTGAGAAAAATGGTCTGACACCTCTCACCTGCAGAATACATTTTCCTCCGTCCATAACTGCTATTTCATCCTGACTCATCAACTCCTTTCCTGTTTTCTGGTAGTTCATTCCATAAGACCGCTGACTGCCTCTCGTATCCGATGTGTTATACAGATCTATGGTTTCTTTTCCCAAAATCTCCGCTATTTCCTTTAATGTCGTTTTTTCCTTTCCCCCCAGGAATAAGGTCGTATCACAGTTCCCTTCGATGGTATCGGCATTATCCTTATAAATTGCCTTAAGCTGAGACTTTGACTGCAAAATAATAGAAGCTGAGATTTCCCGGCTTCTAATCGTAGCAATTAATTTTTCAAATTTAGGAATTTGTCCGATGTTCGCAAACTCGTCAAGGAGACACCTCACATGAATTGGAAGTCTGCCTCCATATACATCATCAGCTCTGTCACAGAGCAGATTAAAAAGCTGTGTGTACATAATAGAAACAATAAAATTAAAGGTATCATCGGTATCTGAAATAATGACAAACAATGCAGTTTTCCTGTCACCAACCAGATCCAATTCCAGCTCGTCATAACTCATAAGCTCCCGCAGTTCCGCAATATCAAAGGGTGCGAGTCTTGCACCACAACTGATTAGAATAGATTTTGCTGTCTTACCAGAGACGAAAAGTCAAGGACTTTTTCATCAAATTCACAAAGAAGTCACATTTTGCGGACTTCCTCACGGAGCATACGCTTGATTTTGTCCTCCATTGTCTCTTTTGCGGTCTGGCTGAAATGGACACGGACGATATAGGTGGTCTTGCCGATCTGCTTTCTGACAGTCGGGCAAGTGGCGGTGTTGGTTGCGGTATTGTTCATTCAAAATCCTCCTGTAAATGAAAAATGTCCGGTGACGGTTCATCATCGGGCGGTGTCGGTATGAGGGAACAAGGCAAGGCGGCAACATTAAGGTATCTATAAAAACCTTGCCGTCTTTGCCACGCTTGCCGTGTTCCTGTTGTCAGTTTCGGAGATAGCAGACCCATGCTGTGCCGTCTTTCTCGGTCACAAGTCTGTCCCCGATACGGCTCTTTGCCGTTCTCATGGTGCGTGAGGAAATCCCACGCTCATTGACCGTCTTTTCCAGCTCTGCGCTTGGCATACGCTTTCCGTCTGCAAGCAGTTCCAGAATGAGCATTTGCGCCTGTGCGGTCTTGCTTTCGGTCTTGGTGTTGTCTGCCCCGGCAAGAAGCTCGTCAGCGGTAATGTCATAAGCCCCTATCCACTCAAAGCCTTTCTCGTCTCCCAGAGAAAAGGCAAGGGACTGTCCGGGCGGCGCAAGGGAGCTTTTCTCATGGATAAGTACCCTTGTTGTGGGGCTGTCCTTCAGCTTGCCGATAAAGAGCAGACTGCGGACTGCCGCCGTAATGTCGATAGACCCTAATCCCCGGTAGGTGCTTTGCGTTCCTGCGGCTTTGTTGAGGTGTCCGATCAGCACGATAGCGCACCCGGTAGCCTGTGCAATGTCTCCCAGACTGCGGAATATCGGGCGCACCTCGTTTGCCCGGTTCATGTCCACATCTGCGCCCAGAAACGCCTGTACCGGGTCAATGATAACCAGCCTTGCGTTGTTTTCCCGGATTGCCCTTGCTATGCGTTTATCGGCAAGGGTCAGTGGTGTGTCTCTATCGTCAATGACAAGCACTTTTTCAAGGTCTGCGTCTGCTTCCATCAGCCGGGGCTTGACGGTATCGCCCAGACCGTCCTCTGCGGTCTGGTAGATGATGTTGAAAGGCTCAAGGGTCTCCATACCGGGTAAAGGCTTTCGGTTGGTGCAAGCCGCCGCAAGACGCATGGCAAAGTAGGTCTTGCCCTCGCCGGGGTTGCCCTGTATAATCGTCAGCTTTCCAAAGGGGATATACGGAAACCATAGCCAATCCACGCTCGTCAGCTCCACATCTGCCATACGGAGCATGGGGACAGGCTGGGCGGTGGGCAGCTCTCGCAGCGTGATTGTCTCGGCTATGAATTTGCGGCTGGGAATGTCCCCTTGCTGACGGAGAACATCGTTCCAGTCTTTCCTTGCCGGGACAAGGCGAATGACGGCGATCTCGCCGGGAATGTCCTGTGCCAGCCGGGTGCAGGCTTCACTTCCTGCGGTGTCGCTGTCAAGGCAGAGGAACACTTTTCGGGTGTCCTTGCGTTCAGAAAGGAAACGGTCAAGGGCTTTGCCTGAAACGCCGCCCAGGGCAAGGTAGCTCCTTGTCCGCCAGTCCTGCGGATAAAGGCAGATAAAGGACAAAAGGTCAATCGGTGCTTCAAAGACAAAGAGCTGGTTGCCGTTTCCCTCATAGTGGAACGGATAGGATTTGTCAGACCCGGCAATGTCCTGTCTGAATGGGTCTGCCGTTCCTCGCACATGGGCGTATCTCGGCGTACCGCTTCGGTCTCTGCCGACAAACACAACATTGTGCCGCTTTGCGTCCTCGTAAATATCCCCGGAAAGAAGAAAATCCTCAACAAGCGTTTTGTTGAGGCCTCGGCTTTCGCAAAGATATTGAATTGCTCTGTCGGCTGTTCTGTTGTGCAAGGGCAAGTGGAACGCTGTGGGCGGTGCTGTGGTGGCTTCGGTCTGTCCCTCGCCGTTTTCGCCTGTCAACATCTGGACAGCTTCGGGAAAGGACTTGCCGTAAAACTCCATGACGAAATCAATGGGATAGCCGCCCTTGCTCTGGCTGTGGCGAAACCACTTGTTTCCCCGGACGGTCAGGCTGTCATGTTCTTTCCAGCGGTATTCCCGTCCGCTTTTGATAAGCGTCTCTCCCTGTGTGCGGAGAAAATCTTCCAGACTGACGGCGTTTGCCCGGTCAATCTGCGCTTGGGTGTAATTCATCGGGATAGTTCCTCCTTTTTCTGCCGTGTTTGGGGTCGATTTTGGAGCTTTTGTTCCTCTGTGCGCTCGTTAAATCGGGCGGCAGTACCTACGCATGACTTAACCTTCCAAAGGCGATGTAAATCGTCTCTGACGGTCTTAAACTCGCCATAGGTGGTGTTGTGCGCCTGTTCCAGCTCGTCATACTCTTCGGTCAGCTTTTTCATATCCACCTTGCCGTCCGGGAACTCCCCGGTCAGCTTGCGTCTGGCGGCGTAGAACTGTTTCAGTTCCGCTTCATGCTCTGCCTTGTACTTGGCTCTGGGCTTCTCAAACTTGATTTTCTGCAAGCCGTCATAGACAGGCTTCAAGCTCTGGAAAGCAGCAGAGCTGTCATAGAGCTGCTTAATTGCTTTCATTCGGGCGGTCTGTTCGTCCAGCGTTTTCTTCAAGCTCTCTGTGGCAGCACTGTGTTCGCTGACACGGCTTTCCAAATCTTCAAGAGTGTAAATGCCGTTTGCCCGGAGATAATTGAAAGTCTCGTTCATCTCCTTTAGGTTGCTGACCTTGCCTTTCTGCGAATACGCCCCGGCTCTGCGCTGGGTGTAATAGGCGTTCAGCAGCGAAACAAGGTCGGGTGCCTGCGGCTTGGCAAGCTCTGCTTTTGCTTCGGCAATCCAATCGAACAGGAGAGCGATTTTCTTCTTGATGTCACGGATAACGGCATTGGTGGCTTTGATCCAGCGGTTGAACTCGCCTTTCTCGGTGCGTATGCCTTTCTTCTCCATTGCCCGGACGGTTGCGCCCTCGTGGACGGTGGGAAGAAGCTCCACGCCCTGACGCTCATAGCTTCGGTGGTCGATACGAACGTCAAGCCCCTTTTCCGCAAACTTGCCATTGCATAGCTCCGCCCATGTCTGCCGCCAGTATTCCAGCGTTTCGGGACTGCCCCAGTCGGTAGTGGGAACGGCATTGAAAACATACTCGCCGTTCTGGTCTCTGATACGGTTGCCGTCCTCGTCCAGCTCATACACCCGGCGTTGCTTTAGCCCCCATTTACCGTTCTGCTCAATGGGACGGATAGGGCAAAGAACATGGAAGTGTGGGTTTGGTATGCCTCCGTCCTCTCTGTCCGGCTGGTGTACGGCGAAGTCAACCACCATGCCCCGGCTCACAAAGTTTTCTAACAAAAATTGCCTTGCAAGAGCGATGTTTTCCTCAAGGGAAAATTCATTCTGCAAGGCAATGTCAAAGCTGTATGCAAGCTGGGCGTTCTTTCCACGCTCGGCTTTTTCCACGGCGTTCCATAGGGTCTGGCGGTCTGCGTATTCGGGCGGTGCATAGGACGGCAGGAGAATATCGGAGCAGATCACGCCGCCCTTGCGGGTGTAGTCGCTGTATTCGCCGTAATACTCGCTATACAATCGCTCCCCAGCACGGTAGGCGGCAGAAGCAATAGCGGACTGTCCTGCGCTTCGCTTAGTCTGCGTGACGCTCAGATGAAATAGTGCCATCGGCTTTCAACTCCTTTTCTCTGTTTGCTTGGCTGATGTGGGTAATCGCCATGTGACGGACGGCTCGCTGGACTTCGGACAGGGAAAAGATGTGTTCCATCAGCTCTGTCATTTCGGTGCGTGTGAGATCTTTGACCTCCGGGGCAAGGCTCTCAATCGTGCCGCCCAGATTGCAAAGGCGGTGTGTGCGCTTGGTGCGTTCACCTTTCTCCAGATACTTCTTTCTATTCTCCAGACGCTCCAGCTTGTGTTGTTCCTGTAAAAGCTGCGTCTCGGCTCGTTCCTTTTCGGCTCGGAGCTGTTCAAGGGTTTTCGGTTTTGTCATTGTGATTGACCTCCTTTTTTTGATTTTAGGGATAAAAAAAGACCGTCAACTTTTCGCATAGTGCGACCAGTCAACGGTCTGATTTTCGGTATTCATTTTTTCAAACTTGCTGGCGGCGAACAGCATTTCATGCTGTTTGCGGACGGCAAGTCCACAGGGGATAGCCGCATTAGCGGCGCAAGGGGGTGTAGCCACCTTGACGGAACGAAGTGACGCAACTTTCTCGGTCGGGCAGTTTTCTTCTGCTGACAGAGAATGAAGCTCCGCAGGACGCACATACTCCCGATAGGAGAGTATAGAAGTGCGCCCTTTAGTTCCTAAAGGGATTTTCTTCTGACCCAAATTATATAAAATGTAGATCAAGACATTTCTAAGAGGTACTCTCAGATTTTCACAACATAAGGTTCATCTTCAATAATACCCTGATCGTGGGTAACAATGATAACCGTTTTACCTTCTTCATTGAGTTCGTGCAATAACCTCATAACAATATCTCTATTTTTCTTGTCAAGTGAGCCAGTAGGTTCATCTGCCAAAACAACAGAACATTTTTTCATCATAAGACGAGCTAAAGCAACTCTCTGTTGTTCACCACCGGAAAGCTGATAAACTTTTTTGTTAACTTCCTTTGATAACCCCACACGATTAAGAGCTTCTTTAAGTGATACTTTAGTTCGGCTTGATTTTTTAATCAAACTTAAATTTTCTTTAACTGTCTTATTTTCAAGCAGTGCAAAATTCTGAAAAAGAAACCCCACTGTATCCGCAAAAAAACTGTTTTTATTTTTAAGCCGGGTAATATTCAGCCCTTCGATTATGATACTGCCGCTATCCGGTTTTTCGATACCACCAATCATATTGAGTAAAGTGCTTTTTCCACTGCCGCTATCGCCGCTGATTACTACAAAACTTCCATCCGGAATTTCTAAATTAAAGTTAGAGAAAATTATTTTCTCTCCAAATGCTTTATTTAAGCCACGAATTATAATCATAAACATCCTCCCTTCAATGACTTTGAGATATTTGTTTTTTCAACCCACATAATATTTGTGAAAATGATTGCCATTTCAATAATGGTGAGCAACGCTCCAATCAGTAAAGCAATCCCGACACTTGCGTTAGATATAAAAATTGAAACAATGCAAATCAATATCACAACGGCTATATTTTCTAAGAGATTAACGGAAATAAATCTTTTGTGCCTTTCATAAAAGCGATAGCCCAAAACCTTTTTGAGGGAGATTTCCATCGCATTAAGTCTAAATTCCATTTTCACTTCAGATATGATGATAGCGATATCTAACAGCAATACTAATACGCAAAGAGAGCTTATAAAGCCAATCAGTTTCACGAGGAAACTATGACTATAAATGTAATCCTCTCCGACATTCGTCAGCATAAAATAGTGTGAACCAAGCTGTTCTGAATATTTTTTCGCAACACTGCGAATTGTGCTTTCATCGCATCCGTAGATTACCTCACCATTATATGTTCCTGTTTCGATATAACTTCCATTTAAAGCAACAGCCTCATTTGCCTGATAAATCACAATCGGATTTGTTACTCTTGACAATCCGTCAATAGCCTCTTCTCTGTTCGAATTGAGATAATAAAATTGTTCTCTGCCAGAATATTCTTTATAAACAACACGCAGTTCTTCTGCATTTTGGGTAAGAGAACCAATTTCCTCTTTTGCGATATCTTTGTATGATTCCGCATTTCTTCCCTTTGGCACGAAGACCACGATATCCTCTTTTTCATCATCTTCAGTAAGCATATCAGAAAACCCTTGTAGCATATCTCTGGCATTATGATTTACAAAAATATAATTATCCGTATCGCTTATCCGGCTGCCTATGCAGACCACCGGATTTATCGTGTTGTATTCATTTTCGTAAAGGTCATTCCAAAATTTGCTCTCTTTGGATTCCTCCTCATTTTCTTCAAAAGGAGGTTCAATCTGCATAACTCCAAAATAATAATCATTATAATGATTTTCTAAAAGAGTAGTGTTTGTAAGTAAATTACCTTGAATGCTACTGAGATTTGTAGTTATTGTAAAAATTGTCATAGCAGTAGCAAATACTTTAAGACCGTTCAGAAGATAAAACATACCTTTTTTATCTGAAGCATTGGCAAAGGCTTTTTTTACATCAAAGCGGACAAAAGCAGCATAAGGAATTACGGAAAGAACTGCTCCGGCACAATACACTGCCAAAATGAGATGATCTTCATACGCTCCCGATATAAATTGAGAAACAAGCAACTTTGCTAAGACGAATAATGCAGCATATGAAATCATATCAGCCACTACAGCTTTTAGAGCAATCACAGCAGCATTTTCGCCCAGAGAAGCTCGTACAACTACTTCCTTTTGCCTGCGTATCACCTCAATCATATTAAGTACAATCATCAATATGGCAACCAGGCCCCAAACAATGAACATCATATCAGTTTCGGTTGATTGCCAAAACTCTGGCTGCGATATAGAATATTCTTTTGCCAAATCTTGATATGTGGCAATAATGTCATCATCATCACCGATATAGCTGACCATTATTTCCTGTCCATTGCCTGTGTTTTTTGCTTCTCTAAAATCTTCAAATTCTATTACGGTGATTCCACCTATCAAAGCCGTATATGTTTTTTCCTCAATATCCATTGTGCTTTTAAGACTATCCCGAACAACGGTATCATCACCATAAATATAAAGTCTTGTCTGATAATTAGAAACTCTCTGATTAAAAGTCGAAAAAATATGAACACCATGCTTCTCAGCTGTATCTTCTGCATTGGCTAAAAATGAATCCATATCGTCATTAGTAGTTGTGTATCTGGACGATAAATAATAAGCACCATTAAAGTTCCAGAGCATATTTTGATATACTTCAGCTTGCATAACAAAAGCAAAAATAATCGTAATCAACAGCAATATATTTCTTATATGTTTCATTTGAAATTCTTAAACCTCCTTTGAATAGGTAACAGACACACGATTGCCCAAAATACTAATATGGATTTTTTCATACAACCACATTCTCTTGTTAGATTCTAATTTTCCGTTTTCTTTATTCGCATAAATTGTACCATAAAACTCGTGAACAATTCTACCGCAACTTTGGACTACATGAGAAAAGTCCGAACAGTTTTCTGCCCGGACTTCCTCGCTCAATCATAAATCAATTCCGCTTTCACAATCTCCTCTGCCTGTGCCTTGCAAGCGTTCATCTGCCGCACCCATTCCATTTGGTTTTTGGCTTTTAGTTGCTCGGTCACGCCGTTTTGCTCTGCCAGTGACCGCACGATCAGCTCCATGCGGTTTCGTGCCGCTTCGTCAATCTCGGCGCAATGCTCAAAGAGCTTGTCGGATAGCACCAGCTCATTGAACAGTATCGGACGGTGCATTTCCAGATACGCCTTGCGAAGTCTGCCGTAGTGTCCGAGGGGCTTGGTCTTGCGGATAACGATGTTCGGGATAAGATAATCGCCGTTCTGTGTATAAGTGATATTCATGCTGTTTGTACTCCTTTCATCGGCTCTCTCTGCGGTAAACTGCTGACAGGGACGAACACTCCCTTTGCAATATCCTCCGCACGAATAGCGGCTTTCTTGGCTTCGATTTCTGCCTTTTTTCTCCCCTTGATTTTGTCCTCGTATCGCTTCTGCGCTCCGCTGGCTTTCCGCTTCAAGTAGTTCTGGTGGAGCCTGTCCTTGCGTTCCTCACGCTTGCGGATTTCCTCTAATTCCTCCGGGGTAAGCTCCACTTCGCCAAACGCAGGGGGAACGAAACGACCCACGAAATTGAAGTAAATCTCGACCTCCTGTGTGGTCTGAATACTGCCCTTGCGGTCACGCTCATGCACAAGGATTTTCTCGATAAACTCGTTGAGCATAGCAATGGTCAGCTTGTCGAAGTTCTCATATTTATCAATCAGAGCGATAAAACGGTCAGCGTCCTTTTCGTGCTTCTCATAGCTCTTGACTGCCTTTTCCAGAACAGAGATTTCAGCGGTAAGCTCGGACTGTTCCTTTTCGTATTGAGCGTCCAGAGTGGCGTATCTGCTGTCGGACAGCTTTCCTAAAATGTTGTCCTCATAGATTTTACAGAGCAGGACTTCCAGCTCGGAAACTCTCTGCTTTGCGGTGGCAAGGCGTGTCCGCTGTTTCTTGACCTCTGCCGTCTGCTGGCTGGACTGCGCTTCCTGCACCACACGGACAAACTCGGCTCGGTCATGCTTCGCATACTCGGCAATGGCTTTGAGCATTTCAGAGACAAGGGACAGTACCACATCTTCATTGATACGGTGCTGTGTCGTGCAGAGCTTTCCAACTGGGACTTTGCTGTATTGGGAACAGGTATATTGAGAAATACGCTTGCCGTTGTTGGTACGGTGGACATACATCTTGCCGCCGCAATCGGCACAATAAAGCAAGCCTGTGAGGGGAGCCGCTTCGCCCCAGCCGTCCGGGTAGCGTCTGACATTCCCACGGATTTTCTGCACAAGGTCAAAGGTCTGCTGGTCAATGATAGCTTCATGGGTATTCTCGAAAATCGTCCATTCGTCCTCCGGGACATAATGGCTTTTCTTGTCCTTGAAGTGCTTTCGGGTCTTGAAATTGATGGTGTGTCCCAGATATTCACGCTTTTCAAGAAGGTTGCAGATGGTGGAAGAACCCCAGCCGTACACATCTTTGAAAGTCTTATTCTTGTTCACGCCCTCGCCGTGCTGGGCAAGGTAAGCGGACGGAATGAGGATTTTTTCTTCTTTCAGCTTGCTGGCGATCTGATACGGACCGTAGCCCTCAATCGTCATGGCAAAGATACGCTTGACCACCTCTGCGGCTTCGGGGTCAACCAACCATTGGTCTCTGGCTTCGTTCCAGAGATAGCCGTAAATGACTGTGCCTGTGAGGTGCTTGCCGGACTTGCCTTTGGACTGGAAAGTGGAACGGATTTTACGGCTGGTGTCTCTGGCGTAATACTCGTTCATAATGTTGCGGAAAGGGGTAAAATCATCGTCCCCTCTGGCACTGTCCACGCCGTCATTGATGGCGATAAGGCGAACGCCACGCTGACGCAGGATTTCCATAATCTGACCGACTTTCAGATAGTCACGACCCATGCGGCTCATGTCCTTGATACACAGGTACTCCACATTCCCGGCTTCCACTTCTTTCATCATTGCTAAAAATCCGGGACGGTCAAAGCAGGTGCCGCTAATGCCATCGTCCGTGAAATGGACAATGTTTGTAAAACCCTGCCGTGCGGCGAACTCCTCCAACATTGCTTTTTGATTGGATATGGAGTTGCTCTCACGCTGCTGGTCATCATCTTTGCCAAAGTCATCACGGCTCAGTCGTTCGTACAGAGCAGTGATTTTCTCGTTTTTTCTCATAACTTGCGCTCCTTTCTTCGGTTTTAGGTTGTGTGTTCTAAGAGACTTCCCAACCGCTTGATTAAGAAGTCTTTTAGAGCATACAACACCGGCAGCCAACTTGTATTTTTTGTACTGCCTTACTGCAAAATGGTTCGGGTCTTTCTGCTCCAGCTCATCAAACATCAGATCTACTGGATTCTTGAAATTCTCATCATCTTCCCTGGCTTCTGACACATTGATCATTTCCAACAGAGTATTAAAATTCTTTTCTTCTTCCCTGCCTTCATACCAGATATAACCAATCAGGGCACAATAATAGAGTTTTTCCGCCTTTACCCAAAAATCCTCACCTGATTGCTGCCCTTCACCTTTGGTATTAGCAATAATGGTTGTTACCAGTTTTAGAATATCTTTTTCACTGCGGATATATACAAATGGATTATAGTGCATGGATTTTTTGAAATTAATTGTATTCAAAACTTTGATTTTATATGGTTCGTATATAACTTTTCCCTCTTTGTCCCGCACGATTTTTCCATTCTCATCCGTCATCGGACTGCCTTTTGCCAGCATACTGCCAACCTCCAGAAGCACAGTTCCCTTTGGATCAGTAATCACATAGGAGCTGTGCATCTGCATAATGTTAGGCTTTACAAAAAATCTGGTTTTTCCAGAACCGGAACCGCCAATTACCAGAATGTTTTTATTCCTGGCGTATTTCGGATTCTTTGGTCTGCTTGACATAGTAAGACTCTCTGTTTCTGTGAGAATAATATTATTTTCAAATTCAGGATCAGCATATGGTCGTATATCTTTTTCTGTTCCCCATCTGGCAGAACCATACTCCACACCCAGCCGATATTTCCTGGCATTTTTCGTGCGGTAAATAATAATAAGCTTTACAGCCACGCCGCCTGCGATTCCACACAACAAATCTATATGATTCAAACTTGGCCAGAGATTCTGAAATGCCAGTTCAAAATAAGTAATGGTATTCATAAATTTATCCCAGGAAGTTGCTCCGGTGTTTACCCGATACAACCAGGCAATCTTATTGAAAAAATAGGCAAACATCAGATAGGGGAAATTAGCTAAAAACAGCTTTTTCTGATCTGCCCTCTTCAATTCACTTACCTTGTCCGTAATCAGATTTTTCACATCTGCAAGCATTTTTCCTGGGATACTCTCTGAGGAAAAAACAGCTTTTCCAGATATTTTTCTCTTTTTCGGAGAGCCTCTGATATGCTGAACTTTTCCTCTTTTCTTCTTATGCTGCTGTTTTTTCTCAGTCATAAACTCTGCCCTCTGTCTTTCTGCTGTTCTCTTGCTCGTTCTCTGTTCTTTCCTTTAGACACAGCATCCTTAAAGTGCATAAGTTTTTCCATAATAGATGGCTTATCCTTTTTGTTCATCTGGACACCCAAATATTTCTTAAATGCCAGATTCATCATTTCTGTATCCTGCCCTTTAAAGAACACATAGTAGGTCGGTGGCTTGGTCGAACTGTCTTTTTTCAAGGCAAAATCTAAACGGTATTTTTTCGCCACACGCTCAAAGGACTTGATATTTCCATCTGTGATTTCAATATTGGATAAACCAGAACCCTGGCTTTTCAATTCTTTGTATGACTGTTTTCCAACCTTATAAGGATTCTTTCCCTTTTGCTTCTGTCCTGACAGATACTTCCGCAGCATATTTTTTAACACGTCGGCAGTCACTCTTGCAGTTTTAACCGACAATGCGATTGTTTTCTGTGTAACTTCTTCCTGCAATTTGCACGCCTCCTTTCGATTCTGATCAGCAAATTACGGTGGTACTAACAGATGGGGGAGATATATTTTCATTGGAATTTGACTCCTTTCCACTTCCCGACAAATTGTCGAGAAGTCATGGGTTTTAATTTTTCACTGTCTGCTTCAATAAATAAATTGTGCTGAACTGCACATATAACTTTTCTTCTTCCCAATCCATCTGATCCATCAGCAGGCATTGAAATAATACATCTACATCCTGCAATTTATAAATCCTGTTGCACGTTTCTGACAAACCTTTTAATTCCGGAATCTCTTGCATCGCATTTCGTCTGTGCATAAGACATTGCAAGTATAATGCTTCAAGATGTTTCTGGCTGAAAATAAGTGCTGTCGTATCCTGTTCATTGACTGTACATTTACGTTTTTCTAACTCTTCTTGGGAAATGTCCAGAAAACACCGGATATTTTCGACATATACATCACCATCAAATGTTGGATGCTTTTTCTTAATCCATCGTTTTGCCGCTACCTCCATATTCTTTCTGTCTCGATCAGATCTGGCACTACGGAAATTCAGCCTTTTGCCCATTTCTGCATAGATATTACTTTTCACCTGCCGCTCTGCCAAAGCTGCGTATTCTTCATTGCGAAAAAAATAATCTAAAAGTTGGTTCATCTTAGCCTGACTATCTACCAAATGATAACATTCCTCGGAAAACCCCAAACCTGCAAATGCAACTGGCGCACTTCCTTTTTTGATTTCTTTTTCAATTACTCTTAAAATGTCTCTCTGGGATTCCATTTCTCGGTTTCCTCTCTCTTCTTCATTTTTCTGATTCTTTTCACAAATCATCAATAAATTTTCATCTGCTCTTTTCGCTGTCAGTGTCAGTGAATAACAAACAAAGATCAGCAACAGTGATACCAATGCACTTCCAACACCAATCATAAAAACTTTTCCCCCACCAATACATGAAGCAATCCGTCCCATTTAAAAAACGGACTGATTTTTTTCAGCATAGCAATCAAGTCCGCTTCATTTTCTATTTCAATATCCAAAAATTCTATTACACTAATTTCAAGTCCATCCGCAATTTTCTTTAATTGTTCTACTTTCGGCTTTCGTATGCCTATTTCATACTTCCGAATTGTATTCACATTAATTCCTGTTCGTTCTGCAAGCAGCTCCTGCGATAGCCCTCTCTGTTTCCGAAAATAACGAATCTTTTCATTTATCTCCATGTCTTTCATCTGTTGAACTTCTCGACAATTTGTCGGGAAGTTGTTCCCTTTCCCAGTTTTCTTTTCCTTCATATCCATACATAGATATTTCCTCATCCAATAGCCTTGCAACCATAAAGCAACAAGACAGCAAAAACAAAAGCACTATTCCTGCCATAATAATAATTATCAAATCAATCACATCTCATTCTCCTATGTAAGCGGTACAGAAAAAGCAGCCTTGACAGACTGCTTTTTCAATCACCATATTCTATTTTTGTTCTCATGTAAAAAGGCTTCCGAAATTGTGCGAATCCCAAACGCTAATCCATCTATGTAAGCGTCTCTCTGTTCTGTTTGTTTAAGATTTAAAGTATATTCCTTGTAATCCTCAAACATTGCCTGCAGATCCGGACTCATTAGACTTATCATTTCCTTTTCTAATGTTTCACACAGTTCCTTTGTCTCTTCATAACTTTTACTTTGTGTCTCACATTGATTCATTGGATAAATGCTATAATACAATTTTTCCAGTTGCTTTTCGCTCATTTTTGATCACCATTTCTTTCAGTCTTTTTATGATCCATATAATTCCAGAAATGCCGTTTTTTAGCAAAATGCCTGCTACAGCTAATAATCTCCAGGCAAGAACCCCTATTCCAATCAAACTTCCTACCATCAGTTTAAGTACCACCAAACCAAGCATTTCCCCTGTCCCCACATTTCTTGGAACGACCAACAAAAACATTTTCTGGATTCCGAAAGGTATTCCCACAAAAAGCAATAATTTTCTCCAGTCTAATATTTCACCATTCATGCACATAGGGTGAACAATTAAGCAGATAATCATAGCTATTGCACCAGGAATTATCAATTTTGTTATAATTTCTTTTCCTCTCATATGCCACCTCCGTACATATCATGATTTACTTTTGCCTGGTAATAATTGCCTATTGTCGTTATTGAATTCATAAGACAGGTAAGCAAGTACGCTTTTATGTTCTTTACTTCCCTGGTATTCTCATGCAGACAGTCAAGTACATACTCTATGTGGCTTTCTTCCAGCAACAATAATCTGCTTTTTACGAACTGATATGGGTATTTCACTCCACTGATCGTAATATTCTCCCGTTCTATGCTGATTGTTTCCACAATTAGTGCCACAATTTCATCCAACTGTTGCTGTTCCCCCAGTCTGCATCGTTGTACAAGACAGTCATATTCAATATTTCTTTTTACAAGTGCAGTATTCATCTGGAATAACTCCATCTCTTCCATCAAATCCATTGACTGCTGTTCGGAAGAATCTGAAAGATTGATAAGATCAGTATTACTTCTGTCAGTATTACTAATATCAGTATAATTATAATTAGTATTATTAGGGTCGGTTTTTCCGACTTCTGTAGTTCTGATTTTTCGACCACGATAAGTCGTATTTTCCGACCTCTTGAAGTCGGTTTTTCCGACCCCTTGAAGTCGATTTTTCCGACCACGATAAGTCGATTTTTCCGACTCCGATAAGTCGACTTCTTCGACCTCTCGATTTTGTTGAATACTCTCTTCGGATTCATCATTGTTTTTAACATCTTTTGATGTCCTTAAAATAAAGTTCTTTACATAAATAATATCCGGTTTACCAAATCCTTGTTTGACTCTTTCAATTAATCCGATTCCCTTTTTGGTATCCAGTTCTGCAAGCGTTTTCATTGCTTTATCTCTTCCACAATTCATATACTGAATAACCTGTTCAACAGTAAAAATAATATAAACCTTACCCTCTTCATCAAACCACTGATGTCTGATAGATAAAGCCATTCTGTCCAGCATCAGCCCATAAAGAACCTTTGCATCGCTGGACAGATTACGGAAATATTCATCTGTGAATAATACTTTGGGAATACGGTAAAAAGCAAACTGTTCCGATTCATAATCGTGAAAATAACCAAACTCTATTTTTGTGCTTTCGGATTTTGCCATTTTGCTTTCCCTCCTTCCCTCGTTATTGGCTTTTCTTCCAGTTATCAAGCAGTTCATAGATAACCTGTTCAATCTGTTCTCTGTTATATTCCTTTGGAAAATACTTTCGTATTTTCTTTTCAGTTAAAGTAACTTTTCCTGTCTCTGTTTTCTTTTCATTCAGAATAAGCTGTACCGCTAATTCTGTCAGATTACCTTCATCGCTGTATTGCTTCAGTTTTGTTGCCATTGAACCTGTAACAGAGCTTGCTCCAGACACTATGCAGTCTTTCACCCAAATCTGCTCCGTTTCTGATAAATAGGTTAATGAAACACCTACTGTAAAATTAATCTTTCCTTCATCCAACAATTTCAGCAATTCCGGAATAAGACAGGTCAAGCGTATGTAACGCTGAACGGTTCTTCCACTGTCACCGGCAGCCTGTCCAACCAGATCTGCACTGTCAACAGAAGCTGCGTTTTCGTCTTTTATGCCCTGATGTTTTACTGCATCCATCTTCATCTTATAAGCATATGCCTTTTCGCTTGGAAGCAAATTTTCTCTCTGTATATTGTAGGCTAAGACCACAGCGCCTTGCCTTGTCTCCAAGACAGGTTTCCATAGCCTCGCCCCGAAACCGTACGTACATCTCTCGATGTATACGGCTTCCCATTTACCATAGTCTTTCAGTTATTTCGTGATTTTGGCATAGCAGTTCGGACAAACTGCAAGTGTCTTGCGACGCTTAGCCAACATAATAGTATTCCATTCATTGTCTGCTTGGATTGATTTCAATGATCTTACATGGTGCATGCATATATCACCTGTGTTTTCACCACAAAGTTCACATACACCTAGCTTAATCCTTGTCCTCAGATAATTCGGATTATCATATTTGACGTATTGTGGCAATAAGTCAGGCTCGAAACCGCATGCATAACGTTTCTTTTTGAATCCGTCATGATAAAACTCGCAGTATCTCAATCCCTTCTTTGTATTGTATGGAACCATGAATATCCCGTTTTTGCGGTACTTTCTCTGTATCTTATAAACACTCTTTCGATATTTCAGTCCGAAGGTTTTGTACATGCTATATTCCAAGATAAATGCAAAGTTTTTGATGACTGTTGCATTTTCGGCAATGGAATAATAATTGTACATTCCTCTGATTTCCGCATTTACTTGCGACACTATTTCCACGTCTGTCATGTGAACCATATTTCCTCTGTGGTGTGAATCCCATATTTCCTTGCCATTTTTGTCATACCTAATCCTTAGAGCACCATACTCCGTCAATTTACCTTGCCATTTATCTCTTGGGGCGTACAATTTAATTCTGCCCGTATGAGTTTTTCTTAATTGATGCTTTGAGTCATACTTAAGCGCTGAGTTCTTTGCGGTGGTGATATCATATCCAAGAAATCTTGCTTTATCTTGACTATGTGTTATCTTGGTCTTTTCTTCGGACATCTCAAGATGCAGAGTATCCTCGAGAAATACTCTGAATTTTTCCTTGATTTCAGATGCATCCTCGAATGAACCTATGACTCCAATTAGAAAGTCATCCGCATATCTACAATAGACCAGACTTTTGTATTCCTTATTGTTTGCTCTCTTGCTTGGTAAACTGTGCATGTAGTTAATAGCGTCCTTTTGCAGCCGCAGAGCTTCCTTTCTTTGTTGCTCATTCCAATTTTCCCAATTTGCTCGGTTTTTTCTTCTGATGTAGTATAATTTGCTTGCTGCCCTTTGATACTCAAGGTTTTCTTTTGATTTACCTTTATTGAAGCTTTTCTTTAAGTTTTCCGCAAAATCGTCCAGCTTCGACAGATATATATTTGCCAATATTGGACTTACTCCTGAACCCTGAGGAGTTCCTGAGAAAGTGCAGTTATAAGCCCATTGCTCCATGTAGCCTGCCTTCAACATTTTCCAAATGAGAGCCAAGAAATTTTCATCCTCGATTCTCTCCCTCAGAATATTCACTAGCACATGGTGGTCAAAGCTATCAAAACAGGCATGAATATCACCTTCTACAAACCATGTGATTCCGGTGAATTGATTCTGTATTTGCTGTAAAGCCGAGTGACAGCTTCTTTTAGGTCTGAATCCATGAGAGCAGTCTGAGAAATTTGGTTCATATATACTCTCAAGAATCATTTTTACAACCTCTTGTACTAATTTGTCTTCTGTTGATGGAATTCCCAATGGACGCTTCTTTGTGCTGTTTTTCTTTTCAATATACACTCGCCTTGCGGGATTCGGCTGATAGCTGAAACTCCTAATGCTTTCGATGAGAGCACTTATTCGCTTCTCGCTCATACCATCTAGGCTTTTGCCATCCACACCAGATGTCATACTTCCTTGAGATTGGCTTATATTCTTATAAGCTAGAAAATAAAACTCTGGGTTGTATAAATTCCGATATAATCTTTTAAATTTATACTGTTTGTTTATTGCTTGTTCTGAAAGACTTTTCAATACCTTTACTGGTTCTCTCAATGTCTCACACATCCTTCCTCGTTTTAGTATTGAATGATAAACTGCCGTCCTTCGCCATGTGGGCGTTATTATTCGCTTCCGATTTTACGGCTATCCTTGTCAATCCAAGGTCCTCGAACTACTACGACGGCTCCGTTACCATGCTGAATATTCAGAGTCATCTCTCTTGCTTTTTACACTTGAGATTTTTCACCTTTCGGCATTACTCATAGCCACTTGGGCATTTCAGTTTAGGTAATCCCCGTTTAGCTTCATTGTGATAAGTTGTACTATTATCGGTATGGGAGTTTTCGTCATTTTCCATTACTTATGGCTGGCTTACGTTGATTATCCCGCGGATTGCAGACAGCAAAATACTAATCCGCCAACGTACCACCGTAACATCTTCCATTCGGTGTGGAGATGGTTAGCTCCAGCCTCTGACTTTCCTTCAAGCAGTTTAGCCTTCATCCTTATATAGTACCTTTCGCCTCGACACTCAGTCGCAGCTTGGAAGATTCGCTGACTTGTGCCTTTACAAACGTGCTGTTGTCCCCTTCATGTTTCCACTCGAGGTTAGTTGTTGACGATAAGATTGTGTTTTTTGCACTTGATAATTTTTCTTATTACTTTCTCATAGTAAAATCACAATGACCCACGACAATTGGGTGTCCACCCCAACCGCCTTACGGGCGCACAGAATCCACCATAACGATTACGGCTTCATCATCGGTATAGTTCCGTATGAGTACTGGCATTTTACTTTTTCCAGCCAGTTCGCAACCACGTTTTCTCCTGTGACCAGCAATCAGTTCATATCCTCCCTCTGCGCGAGGACGTACCAATGCAGGATTTAAGATGCCATAATTCTTGATACTTTCTACTGTTTCAGCCATTTTTTCATCATCATTTACATGAAATGGATGATTTCTAAAAGGATGTAACTCATTTAATGGCACTTCAACAATCTGATTAAGAGTATTCTGTTCGGCTTCATTGATTCCAAGCAATTCATCATAAGAAGTAAGCTGAATTTCTTTCTTAGGTTTACGCATGATTCAGCACCTCCTGGACAAGTGCTTGATAACTGTACGCACCTTTTCCTTTTGCATCGTAAGAAAAAATACTGACACCTTCTGATGCAGTTTCGGCAAGAGCTTCTGTTCTTGGAATTGTCTGATCAAAAATTATAATCTCTGCTCCATAAGCATCTCGTACTGCCTGCTTATTTCTCTTTGAATTATTATAATGACTGCTGTCCATTGTAAACAGAATCCCTTCAATCTGTAAATCAGGATTAAATCTCTGATGAATGCCTTTCACAACTTTCAGTAATTCCATGAGACCATCTGCCGCATAGTATTGAGGCTGCACCGGAATCAAAACGCTATCAGCTGCACTTAACGCATTAATTGTCATCATTCCCAACGAGGGCATACAATCAATCAGGATATAGTCATAATCATTTTCCAAAAGTTCCAGATATTCTTTTAAGACTTTTTCTCTGTCCTCTACCGTAAATAATGACATGTCCATTCCTGAAAGAAGTTTATTAGATGGAATTACATCTATTCCTTCCTCATGGTGTAAAATTGCTTCCCTGGGATCAAATTCTAATCCCATAATGATATTTTCCATCATTGTTTTCAATGTTACCCTTAAGTTCTTTGGAAAACCAAGTCCCATTGTCAAATGTCCCTGTGGATCAGCATCTATCAGCATTACACGTTTTCCAACCTTAGACAGTCCTACTCCAAGATTAATAGTGGTTGTAGTCTTTGCTACTCCACCTTTTTGATTTGCGATTGCGATTATTTTGCACATGATATAATTCTCCTGTTTTTCTACTATTTTTTATTTACATTACTTTTTTCAATTTCAGCATAAGCTCTATAATATTTGCTCGTCCCTTTATTGGAATAAAGTTCCGATAATTCCATAACTTCAATTTTAGGATGACGCTGCAGGATTTTCTGAAACCATGCAATATCATTTTTTGTTCCCATCAGTCTCACTTTCAGCATTAATCTATTCCTCCAAGCATGGCATGTAACTTTTGATTGTACACTACATATTCCGGATAACGGATCTGTATTGCCTGCCAAAAATATGGTGCATATACACAGCAGAAGATATCCTCTACTGTATACTGTCTGCACTCGTTTACCTGTTCCTCTGCATCTTCATAATCCCAAACGCTTGGCGTGCTGTTACAGTACAGATTAAATGCCATCCTTACCACTTTTAAGCTACCGCTTGTCTGCCATCCTTCATGTAAACATTTCGTTTTAACAGACCCCGTTTTAAAATTATAAATTCTGTCAGCATTTTTTCTGGTATCTCCATTAATACCCAGGCAATAACACAATGCCTTATGGTACACATCCTGATACCGTACTTCTTGTAATTTTTCATAGTAGAATTTTTCATGTGCATCACTGATAAAAATAATGTTTTCTGCTCCTAACGCTGTACTTTTCATTTTGAACCTCCTTGAAATAAAAAAGGACCTTACCAATTGTTCTACCAATTAATAAGGTCATACTATATGTTACTTTTCTAAATTCGTGCTAGGGATTCCTCTTTAGTAAAAACTTAGTAAAACATCCCTACTGGTTCAAAAATATACTGTAAAATCAAGGTTTTTCAGAATTTTGCTAAGGTAGTGCCGTGGCAGATAAAGAGCACTTTTATCATTGTTGCATAACCTCGCATTTCTTAGTTTTTCTTGGTATTTCGGGCTTTGTAAGCCTTTGTAAATTTTTGCTTTCTGGCATAACCTGGTTTATTTTCGCATAATATCGTCCGCAAAAGGTGTAAAATAAGGTGTATATTTTTCTATTTTACACCTTGCTATTTTCAATTAAAAATCGTAATTACACAACCTGAATCCGGGCAACTTCTTCCCTGGCATCCTCAAGATTTACATGCGTATATGTATTCAGCGTTATGCTGATGTCTGAGTAGCCCATCAAATATTGCAATGCTTTTGGATTCATTCCGGATTTTGCCATATTTGAACAATAGGTGTGCCGACATACATGCGGTGTAATGACAGTCATCTGCGCTTTGTAAGTATTATTATATTTCTGAATGATGTGTTGAAAGTAATGCTCCCAGTGCAGAGAATAACAAATACTTCCGTTTTTATCAAAGTATAAGAATCTACTTTTTCCATCTACCATAGGCTCTGCTTTGGGCGGGTTCCGTTTTTCTATTATTTTCCGAAAGCATTCCTCTACATCCGCAGTCATAGGTATCTTTCTCGTTCCACTGGTTGTCTTAGTCTCTTGAATATAATATCCAATTTTTGATTTTTTCTGCAATTGATGATCGATGTTGATCGTATGCTCCTTGAAATCAATATCAGAAATCGTTAAACCACAATTTTGCATCCGAAATCCGAACCGTATCAATCCTTCTTTTTCCAAATGGATCTTTCTTCAATAAATTGATAACTGTTCCATATCCCGCAACTGTAGTAGGTCTGACACCGGTTTTGGTTGATGTATATTTTTCAACCAGTTCCAGTACTATTATATTCCCGCCATTTGTTGCAATCTGCTCAAAATGATCTGCCTGGATTTTCTTTTCCATTTCCCGAAGTGATGATGTGCGTCGTTTTCCTTTCGGAGTTGCATCGTTACGATCTAAGCGCCAGCTATATACGCAGCGCTCCTTTCCCATCTCATCGACATACTTAAATCGATATCTGCCATCCGATAACTGCATTTCTCCATTGTGTAATATACGTCCTCTATGATCTCTCCTTTTTTCACTCATAATATTTTAGTCTCCTTCATCAAATGTTCATTTAACTTGGAAGACCGTCTCGGTTTATTCATTATACCACAAGACCTTCTCTTCGCTAAGATAAAATGAACATTATTTTCATTACTATTTCTTCTTTTCTGTTACTTAAACTGTACTGGCTGTATCCAGATAATCTTCAAACAATTTCCTTTTAAATCGGATATGACAACCTACTTCCAAAATAAAATCTGCTCCTTCATTTTCGCCTGCGATCTGTCTCAATCTCTTTTCTCCAATTCCATAATATTCTGCTGCTTCGGAAACATTTAAAGAATATTTTTTCCAGACAGGTACTGTTTTTTCTATATGATTCATTCGCATTACTCCTCCCCTTTGTTTGTATTCAACAACGTTTTTGCTTTTTCCATTTTCATACTTGCAATTGCTTCTCGTTTACTTGCGCCTCCAACATACATGGGTGTACACATTTCCAAAATACGATCATAGATACGCCTTTTATCTAACATCGTCTCGCTTTTTATTTCATTCAGCGGAAGATTGGTTGTAATAATCAAAGGTCGTCCTGAACGGATCCTGCGGTCTATGACGCTAAAAATAATTCCTAACGCATATTCTGAATTTCGTTCCACACCAAGATCATCAATAATCAAAAGCTGATATGAAGCCAATGCATTGATATATTCCGTTTTGTCTGCCAGCGGAAATATATCATCGATAATGGTATTGAAGTTGGTCATCTTTACCGTTACCTCCTGCTTTAGAAGTTCATTGGCAATGCACCCGGCAATAAAACTTTTCCCAGTACCAACCGGTCCCCAGAACAAACAGCCTATATGATTTCTTTTCATTTCCTCCCAGTTATCAACATAGCTTTTTGCCTTATGCATTACTGCATCTGACATATCTGCATTCTCAAATGTCCACTCTTCCATCCTGCTCTCGTCAAAACAGATGCTCGTATTTCTACTGACTAATTCCCGGTGTTCTTTGTCTTTAAAATATTTTTGTTCTTCTTCATACGCTTTTCTGTCACAGGCACATTGCCTGGAATGTTTCTTCATCCCCATAAATCCACCCTCAGGAAAAAATGCTTCTTTCGCTTCCCCACAGACTTTACAGTATTGCAAACCATCACTGCCTACACATACAGTATCTTCTTCTCTCATCACAAACTCTCTCCTTCCCCATAGCAATAATTTACTTCATGATATTTATTTCTTTTATATTTCTCAGTTACTTTACTAGGTGCCACATTTCCGACTCCTGTACAGCCATTTTTACGACCAGATGAAGGTTGCTTTTCCGACTCTGTTGCAACCATCTTTTCAACCGCCTTATCGTCAACCGGCTGTAAACCTATCTCATCAGATGGAATTTTTACATATAAATGATTGGGTTTTGAAAAACCACCCGATCTGCGAACCAATAGTCCCACATCATCTAATTCCTTCAACGCTGTTTTTACAGAAGATTTGCATTTATCGATTTGAACAGACAATTCTTCTATTGGAAATATCAGATAAACATTTCCATACTTATCTATCCAGCTATTCTTTCTCGATATCCGTACCCGGTCATACAAAATCATATAAAGAAATTTTGCATTTTGGGAAATGCGCAGCTTCAGCAAAAACTTTGGAAACTGGAAGTACTGAAGCATCTGCTCTGACTCCTTCATGTATTCATATTTCATTCTTTTCTCGCCTCATTTCTGTTTCTAACTGTTGTAAAAATCATTTTTATGCCGGCTAAAAAATGTCCTTACATATATTCAAAAGATGACGGGCATAAATACAGGTTCTTGATAAAAATTTTTTTATTTTTTCCTGTCCAAAATACCCTTACATAAAACGAAACGCTGAGAGGCATTTTTACAGCCCCCTGATGAAAATTTTTTTATTTTTTCGGTTAATTGAATACTTAAAAACAAAAAAACACTCACCCATTCCAGGTGAATGCCTTATCAAAATTTCCTTATTTTGTTGTCTGTGACGCTTACTCAGAAACGTTTGCGTGTCTGCTAAAATGTAATTGCCAGCAATTATATTTTCACGTGGGTATGGGGACGTAACCCCATCAAGTCTGCTACTCGTAAGTAATACAAAATTGTCAAAATGACAATACTGTTTTACACGGGTGGATCTTGCTCTGGTTGTAACGCATGAATTCATACAATAATAGGCTCAAATGGGCACTTTCACCATTTGAGCCTATATATTATATGTCTTTTGGATAATAGCTAAAAAAGTAGCTGTCTAGACTGTATGTTTTTAACATAGAATTGATTTTATGGAAGACAACATGTATTTATCCATAATGTCATTGCATCATTTTTACTTTCGACACCAGAATCATCAGTCATCATTCAATTCACATAAGCCATTCTATAGCCTAATAAATTATGCTTTCTTTTTCGTTCATGATCACGAGGCTTTTTTCGTTTAAATTGTACGATTATACACTCTTTCGCCGGAAGTTCACTTGTTTTAATACTTAATCTTTTGGAATATCTGATGGACATTGTACCCAAGTGTCATCCTCACCAAATTGACAGATCTGCTATTTCTAATTTCTTGTGTAAAAGAAATTTCTATTTTTAATGCACATTCAGCAATCTGTAAATACAGTATGCTACCTTTATTTCATCAACACAGATAATCTATCCTTGAAATATTCCGGATACGAATCAAGACAACTAAAGATTTCTTCACTATGAGCTTTCAACATATTAAGTATCTTGTCCGTTCCAATATTCGCATCAGATAAAATTTGAGCTAATTCTATAGCTAATAGACGATCATTAAAAATACTCTCACAAATAGAAATTGCTGTCATATTTGGAACGCCATATTTTACTTTCTTTTGTAACAATGTCAAGATGTTCCTTTGATCAACTTGCTCCTCATTTTCTCCGTCAACTTCTATCAGATCACAGATATTGCCGATAAGAAAATTCATTTCATATGAGATTCTTTTATTACATAATGATTCTACTTCTGCAATTCCAATAGTTTCTTTGTTGTTAATTTCCATTGGAGTCTGGCCATCAATCCATTTTTTACAAATGCTTTGTATATGCTCTTGGTATCTAAAGTCTCCACAGATTTGCAGATACAATTCTGCAATAACAGATAACAGTTCTGTTTCTGTATATATCTTCTCTGTAAGTTCATTCTGAACAATCCATTCCTCTATTAGAGAAGACAAACCTATTCCTGACATTGCATTAGAATATCTGCTCAATTTTTCAACAGAATATTGTTGAATATTCTCTTCTATCTTCTGAAAAACTTTAATCAGTAATTCTTTCTCTTTTTCTGTTGCAATAGCATACGCCAATGTATTTGTACAAATATCCACAATACTTTTCTTACTATCATTGACCAATGTCTCTGCGGAACGTACTAAACACAAATAATTTTCTATATTTGATATAATATCCTGACGCAATAATATTTCCTGCACAATCAGATTTTGTGTTCTTTTTGGATTGGTTTTTAAGTATGCTTTTTCTAACTTCTTTGCGTAATCAAGCAAGAAATCTCTTTCGTCAAGGTGATCTATCACTATATCAATAAATTTCTCACCACTTACGGTCACATCATAATCTATGTTAAAATCCTGGACTAACGAAAGAATAGAACTGCCACAAGGTTCTGTCAATTTTGTATCAAATAGCTTCACGCAATCATTCCATAAATATCCTCCACCATTTTTCCAGTTGGTACGGTTGTCGTATATTTTGCAATCCGTAATAATAATACTTCCTTCTGTGTATATACCTGCTCGTGCTGTTCTACCCATCAAGTTTTGAAAATCTCGAGCTTTTACTAATTTCAATCCATTTCGAATGCTGGTAACCAATAAATATTTTATCGGGATATTCACACCCTGTGCAAGCGTCGATGTACACACTACGCAAGAAACATATTTATTCTTCAATGCATGTTCAACAACAAGCTTAACTCCATTTTGAAGATTAGATGAATGAGGCAAAACACCCAATTCCGCTGCTTTCGTATAATAATGCTCTGAACCATAATAGCTTTCTATAAATCCCTTGATTTTGGAAAGCTCTGCTTGATTTGTATTATCTTTTAATGCTTTCAAATCATAGTTTCGCTTATCCAAATTTATAATTCTTTCAAATACCGTTTTCATTGAACGTTGCTGCCCAAGATAGATAGCAACACTGCCGTTATGACACAACTTTATTGCATTATAAATGGCCACATCTATAGATGATGATAAATCTGGAAAATATTTATTACTTCTTTCTCGGGGTAACTTCTTCAATTGTTCAACTCGAAGGATTCGGGGAATATAATAATCTTCATTTGATTTATCATCAGAAAAGAAATGAATATCCCTTTGTGTCGATGAAAATCCTATTGATTTAGGTGTAGATACAATTCTATCATCTGTCGCCAAACAACCTCTATCCTCAAACAACCACTGTGCAATATCCCCTGAATTTGGCAATACCGCAGATAGCAAAACCAACTGCTGTTCGCTCGTTATGTTCTGACGTATATGTGTTACTAATAACTCATATGTTGCACCTCTCCCTCCATCATCAAACATATGACCTTCATCAAACACAAATAAATCTATAGCACTTAAGAAAAACGGATCATGATGTAATACATAACTCAGTTTCTCTGGCGTACATATTAGTATCTGCCGTTTAATATCTTCTGAAAACAAGTTCCAAAAATCATTTTGAAGTACATCAGAAAACTGATTTATCGTGACATCATTTCCAAAAGCTTTGTACATATCCATTGTTATTTCGTTGCACAACGCTCTTAATGGTGCCACTATAATAGCAATATTCGCTCGTTCAGATAAAAAAGCTGCTCTAATAATTAGTTCAATACTTCTTGTCTTGCCTACCCCTGTCGGAAGTTGAACGATAGAACTTTCTCCACGCAACAATCCCTTTTCGGCTATTAATCTTTGTGCTGGCCATAACATCTTTATTGACATCTTACTTTGTAGATATGACTCCCATTCTTCATCCAAGATACCTGAACTACTCGGCAAAAGACTCCATGACGAATTTTCGCACGCCACAATAATAACTGCCACTAATATATCTACATAAAATATACTATCCGGATCTCCATTCTCATATATTTCATTTCTATATACCCATAAGTTTGACTTTAATGCTTCTAAAGACTTACCCTTTCCAAAGTAATCCAAGAAAAAATTATTTATTCGCTCATAGGTATCTATAACTCTCAAATATGGCAAATACACTCCACCCAGAAGATAATTATAGATATTCGTCAACAATTTCTGCGGAGATCGCTCCTCATCAATTAAATCAACTACTCTTGCTGCCAACACTTTAGCACTACCAAAATCCTTTCGTAGGAAGTAGGCAGATGCTCCAGATAGCAAAAAATCCCAATCATATTCTGGTCTATCTTTGGACTTAAAAGCTGAATCATAATATTCTGCAGTTGTAATCAAAAGTAACTCCAGCTCTTTTAATTCGTCATGATTATTTTCTATAATGCATTCTGAGTATCGTGACAGCACATAAGTTGTTGGATACGATAATTCATTAGAATTCAGCGGAAAATGTGGATACTCCTGCTTTGAAACATCATATTCTACCATTTTAGCCTTTGCTTTTTGATATTTTAACATTAAGCCTGCATTTTTCCCAAAAATCATTTACAACACCTCTGGTAAATGTTATGAGCCAATTCCATCAACTTTTTACCATGTACATAAAAAATCAGTTCATTTTTTCTAATTTCAAGTTCTTCACCAGAAAAATCTAATTCTATGGCATCATCTACGTTTTCACGACTACTAACTCCTGCAGCTACATATGTAATACGATAATTATTATCTGGTTTAAATAAGAATCTCTTTACCTCTTCTGCCTCTTCTATTTTGCCCAGTTCTTTTAATCGCTTTCTGCAGTAGTTTACTGATCTTGCTAATCGATGCTCATCTTTTCTGGAATCGATAATTGCATTTTTGATTGGTATGTACTCCGTATTAGAGAGGGTAGCTTTAACTTCTGCTGCTACCAATTCATCTTTATCATTTGGAGTTTTATCTTCATTTTTGTACTTATATGCAATGACATCAGTGCCTTGTTGTGAATTGTTTTTTCCGGATCTGTTCTTCTATTTATATCTCGGAACAGAATACTGATGAACAAACTCTAATAAATCGGAAATTAAAATTTCTGTTATGTCTGCAGAACGTACCGTAGCTCCCAATTCTTCTCCTTTTTGTGGAATTACATAATCATGCAAATACTGTTCAACAGTCATTGCATTGTCATCTGCGTCTTCTTTAAGTTCAGTATCTTCTATGTAATTTCTTCGAATGTGCAATGCCCAGTCATCAAGAATACTTTCATCATCTTTATAATCAATTTTATAGCATTTTAGCGGTATGTCATCTTTAATTACAATACCAGTTTCTTCAACTATCCAATTGATGTATTGTGGCTTTTCCATGTAGTATTCCTTTCCTAACTTTTAACCTTTATACAGCCTTCAACAACATCCGGATTATTCTTAGATGTGATTTTATATGGTATCTCATCAATCTCATTTTTCACAAAAAGAATTGTCGGAAAAGCAACAGTTGTATTGTGTTTTATGTAATCCACTTTAAGCTTTACAATATAATTATCTTCACTCGAATAGAATGAATAACAAAACACATCTTTTATCTCATCAGTGAAATCATCACTATAATCCGGAACATATCCTGGCAAACCATATGGACGTGCTCCATGCGGAGTTCTTCCATTTTTCTCTGATTCTGAATATTCAATATATTCAGATGTGCCTTCAATTCCGAACAAAATACTCATATCACAATCTGTAAGCAAATATCCCATCTCTGCATTATTAAATTTAGGGAATTCACCTAATGTAAGCAAGGATTCTTTTGGAACTTCAAACGTAATTTCAGCATCTTCGTCGATGGCCTTACCACAATTTTGAATTGCTAATTTAATACAATTCATTCCAGAAAACGCTTTCTCAACCGGAGCCCATTCCAAAGCTTTAGAAATAGTTTCATGCAATTTTTTGATTTTCCAATATTTCTGCTTTTCTTCGGACGTTCCATTCAACTTAGGACCACTGAGTGGATTTGATGTTAAAGTATCTTTGTTTAAATTTCCAAGTTCAAAAAAGAAATCGGACAACTCACACTCCAGCTGTTCAGCCGCAGCAGTAATAAACTCTTTCTCATCTTCATCTATGTCAACAGGGCTTGTAAATACAGCAAAAAAAGTATTAGCTGTAGCAGATCTACCACCTACATTCATATCAGAAATCTCCTGATACATCTTCTTAATCGAAGTAATGTATCCTTTCATGGTAATCTCTGCATTTAACACGAATGGGCATACCACCGCTTCTTCAGTCAATCTTCCAGTTTCGTCAATACCTAATAACTTTAACTCCGAACGATATTCATTGGCTGTTTCACTTACCCTCTTTTCTGTCAAAAAATGCATGGAAAGATGGGCAAAAAACATCTTTTTAAATTCTTCGTCGGATGAATAAGTGAAATATATTCCTTTGTCTTTATATTTGTCACGGAATGCTTGTATTTTCTCATAGCCGTCACCATTTATTTTTGATGGTGGGATAGGCTTATCCGAAAAATACATAAACACTTGTTTTCCAGATTGAAGCATAATTTCAATTTCTTCTTCTGTTCCAGAACCATACTCATCAGTAGGTGAGCCAAATCTTGTCCAGAAAATCGCAACTGCTGCATCACATTTATTTACAAACTGCTCGTTAAGTAATGCCTGTGGTTTTCCTCCAGACTGAGCATAAGAACTCTTACTCCAATGGCGAGTTTTTATTGTGATTCCTAAAGTTTCAGCATATAATTCATTAAACTCATCTACTGCAGCTTCAATCAATGTAACTTCTTCCTTAATATCACCTGGACAAGAAATCAAAAGGTTATACAATGTCACATTTTGAGCCATTGATTACACCTCCCAAACAGTTTCATCCCCACAAATATTACGAATTTTAAGGCGGAGAGGTTTCTTTGTGCTGCGGATGTAACCATCCCAGAACTCCTTGGTTTTATTGCCCTCTACGATAACATAGCCATTTTTATCAATCTTGATTTCACTATCAGAATGCCACTCACCACCAGTCGCAGTGCAATCCAAGCTAAGGAATTCAATAAGTTCCAAGCCTTCTTCACTGATTTCAATCGGTTTATACGGTTTCTTGGCAGAAGAATTAAGGAATGCTTTCTGATTGAATTCTGCAATTTTAGACAACACACGATCACTCATAAATTTATCAATAGCAACAGCATATCCGCCTGCAATTTCTTCTGCATGGAATTCTGCATAATCACCAATGACAACATCATCAAGAATTGATTTAAGATCACGCAATTCAATTTCTACAGTCGTACTGTCATCTTCTTTGATGAAATTCATAATCTCCACTTCATCAGTAATGTCGATATAGTAAACAATAGCCTTTTTAATATCATTATCCAATTCTGGAATCGCCTGATGGATAATACGGTTCATAGTCACTTTATCAAGAAGTTTTGATGCACTATCCATTAAGTTTGGCACGTAAACAGGAATTGTACCAAGCTTGCTGTCAGAAATAGCACCTTCCCAGAAAGAATCAAGGGAATCTTCATTTTTTAGACCTGGAATCAAGGACTTGATTTTATCCATTGTCTGAACCGGATTACGATAAAGTTGAACTCCATCTTTAATTTCAAGCACATCAAATTCTGAACCATCAGAAACGAGACGGTCACGAGTTGTCTGGATTGAATTAAGTCCAATATCACTTGTAATAAATTTTCGGTTTAATTTATGAGAAACTGCTGCTGTAACTCCACTGCCTGCAAAGAAATCTGCGACTATATCATTTTCGTTGGATGATGCACTAATAATACGTTCTATCAAAGCCTCCGGTTTTTGTGTCGCATAATCCACTTTTTCATTAGCCTGAGAATTGATTGGATTAACATCTAACCACATTGATTGTGCGGGCATACCAGGCAGTTCATCTAAATATACTTTCGACCTAATACCACCATTTTTAGTGATGTGAATTCTACCTTCTCGGTCCATTCGTTCCATTGTTTCAAGCGGCATTCTCCATAAAGAACGATATCCTTTATATTCATAGTCATAACCGCCGCCTTGTAAACCTTTTGCCGTGAGGTTACCACTATCCCATTTTCTTCCATCAGGATCAGTTCGTGAAAAGCGGGCTATATAGGATTCATCGTATGGTTGATAAACAGTATTGAAAACATATTCTGTTTGCGATTTAGTATAAAAATAAATACAATCAAAATTATTGCCATAAAATTCTGCATCACTATGAGCCGTCGCTCTTTTCCATATTATCTCGTTTCTGAAATTATCCTCTCCGAAAATTTCATCTAATAAGATTTTAACATAGTGGCCTATATGATAATCCAAATGAACATATATTGATGCAGATTCACTCATAACAGACTTAATTGCCATAAGATTTTCATACATCCAACTAAGGTATTTTTCTTTATCCCAAATATCCCCATACATCTTTTCTTCAAAAGCTCTCAATTCATCAACATCCAGCTCTTGTTCAGCCCGTGCAATAACTTCTGCTACTTTCGGATTTCGACGAATATATACTTTCTTTGCGTAATCGGCACCACTTGCAAATGGTGGGTCAATGTAAACAAGGTCAACTTGAATGCTTTGCTCTTTGAGATAGGCACAGGCAGAAACACATTCTCCACGAATAACCATATTACCATCGGAGTTTTCGCCCACAGTTTCCTTTTTTTCCATTTCATACAAAGGCATACCACGCTGAATTGTCATTGAAACATCGTCAGCGCCTTTGTATCTCAATATTCTATTAAAATTTCCAAGCACAGCTTGTCCTTCCACCGGCTCCGGTATAAACGGTACATATTTAATTGGCATTATTTGATTCCTCCGTTTTTCATATAACTTACAAATTGTTCAAAAGAAATTGCCATACTATATGATGTTATAAATTCTTGTGCCAATTTTGCTTTTTGTATGTCATTCAATTCGTCTAATGCCTTAATAAAATCAAGCAATTTATTTTTTGCATTAGTATATTTATCATCAAACTCTATGCCTACAGTAGGTCTAATTCCATTCATTACTCTTTCTCCTTAAAAAACTCACAGATTTTCTGATGTGTCTGTGTCAATCTATCTTTTTCTGGCAACGTATCTTCCAAATACAGGTAATCAAAACGTTCATAACCATACGCTGCATTATTCTGTTTTGAAAACTCTGTTTCCATAAAATTCTTCTTATCTTTAAAGACTGGGTCTTTTGCATAAATCTGCCCTTTGGTTTCCACAACAATAACCTTATGGATAACGCCATCTTTTCGTTTAATGATAAGGAAGTCCGGTGTATAAATACCAATGTAACTCCATTTTCCACCAGTTTTCTTATAACACTTGATTTTAAACTCTGTCATAGCACGGTCGCCATTGTAATACACTTCCAGACCTAATTCTTCGATAATATCGAAAGATAGAATCTCTTTTAAAAATGTTTGTTCAAAACCACTATCTGTACGATATGGCAAGTAGTGAAACGAACGATTTTTATTTGGGTGAGATGTTACATGCTGTTGCAATTCCAAAACAATTCTGTCATTTCCAGTTTCTATGGCGAGATCAATTAGCTGCTGTGTTTTTTTATCGACTTTCAATTTCCCCTTATCATCAGCCATTATATTTTCAACAACATTCTGTCTTGGATAGTAGTTATCCAGATTATCTGCATATACCTCAGAAGTAAAATTCGCAATATTCAACAAATTGGCTTCTTCTGGTATCAGTTCTTCCGTTGTATTGAAATCCGTTTTGTCACAAAAAGCTTTGCGAATATTGGCTTCTATCAACTTTTTATTGTACTTCGAACTGAAATATCGTGAGCCACCTTTTTCGTATGTGATTTTTTCATATACTACTTTTAACTGCTCTGTATATGCATTTAATTCTGCCATGGAAGGTGTTCCAAATCCACTTCTCATAATGCCATAAATCCAAGAATTAAAGGTTGCATATTCTGTACCATATTCAGCATCATCCACCTGGATACTGATATTATTTACATTCATAGAAAGATCTGTTGTTTTGATAATATTACCTGCAATTTGCGCTGAATCAACAGATTTTTCAATAGAAACTTCAGGATTTGCCTTTTCAACAGTAAGTGTATCATAGCTGATTTTCAGCTGATAAAACTCTACTTTAGGCAACTTTAAATAAGCCGTACGATTATAACGTTTCAAAATAGTCTTACTGTTGTCTGCAGAAGAAAATTCTTTAAGCGAAATATGGTGCTGCCGCTCAAGCTGCATATTTAATTTTTCGGCATTGCTTTCATTCAAATATATCAGCGCCGTTTCCTGACCGTTTTTAATCACCTGACGCAAGCATCGACAAGATGTCTGTAATACCATCTTGGTTGGGCAGTCTCCTTCTTGAGAAAGAATAATACCTGTAAGACTTCGACAGTCCCAACCTTCTTTACCAATCTGCACAAGCAAAACAATACGAATTTTAGAAATAGATTTATCCAAGATATCAAACTGCATCTGACTATCAGCCGACATCTTATACTGTTTATTTCCTTTGTGGAATTTAAGTATAACATCAGTACCAAGGCCATATTCAGCTACAATACGGGATACCTGTGGATATACTGTTTCTTCTAATTTTTCGATAGTACCGCAATAAATACCCAATTTAGCTGTTAAACCATCTGCATAAACAATGTCTTTATAAGTATCAAGAAATTCTCTGACACCCTTTTCAATAATAAGGCTGCTATCTGCAATATCTGCAATTTTTACAACTGGACGTTTTAAGAAATTTCCTACACCGTCTATAAGTGGATAGTAATACACAATATTTGTGATTTCAGCTGTACCAATAGACAATGAATCTACAACTTTTATTTTTTCAACTTTGTCTAAATATGGAGTACCAGAAAAACCAATTACAGAATTGACTGTATGATTCTGCGCCCATCTTGTAACTACAGCACGAAGCTTAATTTCATCACTTACTGCATGATGAACTTCATCAATAAAGATAGACAATGATGGTAACTTACCAATTAAATTACGAAGTTCATTTGCCTGTCGGTCTTTATCGTCCTCGCTTTCTTCAAACATATTTATCTGTCCCTGTTTTTCCTGAATACGCTCAAGAATTACTTTTTCCGCATTAGTAACAGCAACAAGACCAAACAACTCAGAAAGCGGCTGATGATTAGCGATTTTCTGAACATTTGGATTTTTTGTCTTATTTGATTTTTTTGCAGTTTTGCTTTGATCCAATACTTCAAAAGAAATCATCCTCTTGATGTCTGTTGCTGCTGGCTCCGGAAGAATCCATGATGGATTAAAGTTTTGTATTGTTTTAAGACTTGGAACCACTGATGATTTCAAACCTGATGGTGCAAATATGATAAAGTTATGTGCAAATGACGGATTTGTTGGCTCGTTATAAGCAAAATATAAATCCAAGTAAATAAATGCCGCCATCAAATACGTTTTACCTGCACCCATAGGAAGGCTAAACAGATAATCCGTATAGGAAACACCATAAAACGCATTACGAAAGAATTCATTATAATCAATTCCCGTTGGATCTTTCTTTATCTGTTTTTCCAATTTTTCAGATACCTGTTCACCTTTATCATTTTTCAAACATGCATATTCAAATAATGCCGCAGCCGCTGGGTTCTGAAACAAATATTCACGAGTAGATTGTGACAATTCTATCTCATTCAAATCAATAGAATTAAAGAATCCCTGTCTAAACAGCTGTGTCAACGGCTTACATTCACAGGCAATTTTTAGAAACAGATATACCTTAATAGCCTCAATCTGAGCATCACGCATCTGCCCTGTTTTCTCTATATACTCAATTAAGTTTTTAACCGTACACCGTTCTGATTCATACCATTGTGTACACTTATTTTCTATCATTTTATAGAACATGTATTTACTCCCGTCTTTAAAATGTATATTATTATTTTTTCTCAAATCGCAAATTTTTCACTTTGAATCACGTTTAATATGCAATTCTAAAATAATCCAAATATGCCTTGTACTTATCCTGTGCGGTCAAACAGGTATCTGTCAAATAACCTTTCTCATTGTTCCACTCTTTCAGTCCACGGTAGTAGAACATCTTCAGATTATCCTCAATGATAAACGGAACGATATTATATTTCAGACATTCCTTAAACATAATTAATCTGCCCACACGACCGTTGCCGTCCTGGAATGGATGGATCCGCTCAAACTTCACATGGAAGTCAAGAATATCCGCAAAGGTCTTTTCTTCTTTGGCGTTGTATTCCGTTAGCAATGCCTTCATTTTATCGGCAACTTCTTCCGGAAGGACGGTATCCATGCCGCCGACTTCATTCGGAAGTTTCTTATAATCGCCGACAGCAAACCAATCTTTTCTGGAATCACTGGTGCCATTCTTCAAAACCAAGTGAATTTCTTTAATGAACTTCTCCGTCAGAGCTGCTTTTGCGTGATCAATAATCACATCAATGCAACGGAAGTGATTTGCTGTTTCAATCACGTCATCCACGTTCAGCACTTCTTTTTCTACACCGATGGTATTGGTTTCAAAGATATATCTGGTCTGATCGTGCGTCAGACGGCTTCCTTCCATATGGTTAGAGTTATAGGTCAAGTCAATCTGTGTCTTATGATAAATCCCGCCGGAGTATTTACTTGCCTTCTGCTCTTTCAGAATATCCAACAACGTAATCGGTTCTTCTTTTCTTTTGTTGGTGCGCTCCGGTTTCTCTGCGTTTTCTGGAATGTTCCATGTCTTACCAGTGAGAAACGCACCGTTCACACGCCCCTTTGCACAGTAATTTCTAACACTGCGTTCTGACATATTCCATTTTTTTGCTATATCAGCAACTAAAAGGTATTTCATCTGCCATCCCCCATCCATTATAAATCAAATCCAAACTTACTAATCTACTGACTAGTATATCACACTATCGGCAAAAACGCCATCTATTTCACCTGTTTATTACACCATTTTTAGCCGGTATAACAACTGTTTCCTAGTCGAATAGCTTTATTAAAACGGATGCTATAAATAGCTAATATTCTTTCAAAGGATGAATTTATACCTTATATCGTCTAATAAGTTTTACTTTCATTTTCGTACATGATCACGAGGCTTTTTTCGTTCTAATTGTGCGATTATATGTAAAAGGCGTAGGATTTCTCCCACGCCTTTATATTATTTCAACTATTCCGATCCGGTCTTTCAAAGGTATAAATTCTACACTTTCCTCCAAGAAACCCAATAAAATCAAAGCTTTTGCTCCGTTCCTTAAACATTGCCATGGCAAATGAAAAGTATTTTTATGCAAGTTGTTGCGGGCTGTTAGTAGTAAAGTTGGTAGCAAAACAAGCTAGAGTTACTACTAAGGATTTTCGCAATATTACTTAACTACTTTGAGTGCGTCCTTATCTGGCATTTCAAAATGCTTTAGCTTTTCACTTTTTTTTAATATCTGATAACAGGAAGATGATGTAAGCGAAAGTAACTTTATAACTGCCACACCAAAATATAGACAAACACCTGTAGAGCAAGCATATCCACTTATGATGCCATGTGCAATTTCATTTCGTATATTGGCACCAGATTGCTCGTTTAGCAGCCCTCTAAATGTAAACAAAATATCATTATCATAACAATCTAATAATTCTGGCAAAGAAAAAATTGAACTTAATACCTTTTCCATTGACGAACCATCATTTTCCAATGTTACTGTTAAGCCGCCAACCTCTCGTGCAATATTTCTAAAAAGGTTTTCTACCTGTGGTGCAAGGATGTGTAATGCTTCATAATAATCTCCGTTCAAAAACATATATAATCCGCTTTGAAAAATTCTTTCTCTTCCATCTGGAATAATTGGATTATCTTTTACCAAAAACTCCACCATAGATTTATTCATAACAAATTTATCTCTTATTATAAGCAAAGCATTCTTCATCCAAATATCACCCGTGACTTTTTGCTTTTCCAATGCATTTTGATACATATGTAGTTCCATAAGTTTCGGATTTTTTTCTGGATCATGAATATCAAGTGGTGGTAATACCAGCACTGTTTGTCCTTGGGCATTTATTAAACTCTTGCCAAACAAATGTGAAATCGGGTTATCTTTAAATTCTTCTATTACACGTTTTTTAATATCCTCCTGCTTTTCAAACACAAACATTTGAGTCAGCCGAATTACACATTCCTCAAACGATAGCCCTTCCATATTAACTTTAAGATTGTCGACAACACCTTTAATATCTAATTCAATAGAAAACGGCACCATTATTTTGGGGATTTCTCTCTGAATTTCAACAAGCCTTTTATGAGTAGTTTCTGCCTTTTCCGGCTCTCCATTATTCCGATATAATATTATTCCTTTTTGAAAAAAATTAACAGCTCTTAACGCTCCTTGTATATCCTTCTGAAATATTTTCTCAGCAAATTTTATATAATAATCTGCCAACAAAATATTATTTTGCGTTGCTTCTTCTTTTCTCTGCAATTTAAATAAACATTCCTCTTTTAACTCATAAGCTTGTTCTACCTTTGCAATATTATCGTTGTTTTTTTCAATCAAATCATCTAATACTTTCAAAATTACCGATACGTCAAAATACTTTTGTTCAAAGAACAATTCCATTACTCTCAATGCAAAAAAGCCCTCTGTACTTGCTGCCCTAGTATCTATAAACTCCTTAAACCACTCTTGTATTTCGTTATACAATGTAGTTTGCTTTGTTTGCGCCGAAATACACACTGCTCTGCGAATCATATCAAGCGTACCAATATTATCTTCGTCCTTATACCACAGCTTAAATAATTGCCAATACGCATCTGCTGCAATTTTAGCTGCATCAAATTTCTTTTTCTTAGTCCACAGTAGATCTGCAATCAACGCACGTAAGCTCAAAGGTATTTTATCCAATTCCAAATTCTGCAGCACCAAATAATCATCTTCAGATATATCATCTATCGAAAAAGTCCGACTACCATCGGACATTACAAACATTGGATGAAATTCTATTCCTTTATTATAAATTTTTGTTCCTAGAGAAGATATATTCCTCAACAAATCAAAAATATGTTTTTCGTTCTCATCTAATTCTTCCCTAGCTTCTTCAGTAAACAAATTGACCGACAGCGAATGTCTTCTATTCACTACAATTTTATTCAATAATTCATATATATTCATTATCTCATCTCCAAATCGCAACTTATCCTGTATCATATTATATCGTCATTTTCCCCTCTTTTCCACAGAAAAAACGACCCAACTAGTATTGTTTGATTACGTGTGTAATCTACCATTCTAGCACCACCATTTTCTATCAAATCCATTGCCGAATCCCTTCATTCTGTGTATACTGTAATCAATAGATAGGCTATATATCTATCATGTGAACTGACACATAAAATCCGAACTTCGGATGCCGGACAGTTGACGAGCAACAAAAAATCAGTCATGAAAGGAAAGTGTCATCTGTTTCGACAGAAAGCTCTTCTTTTTTAATTTATCTTGTCTAAACGTATACGAGTAAATGTTAAATTGTAAGTACCAAAACTTTGGTTGATTTTTGATAGTACTTGCTATTGAGCATTTATATAAGGAGGAAAAAGAATATGGATGAATTAGTAAATCTTATGGAACAGATTCTTGCTGAATTACAAGAAATGAATTCTAAATTGGATGATATAAAAGGATATGGATCAGATAATTCCATATCAGATTTGGCAGATAAATTGAATGATATAAAAGGACTTGGACCATATGATTCACTGACAGATGTTTGCGATAAAATAGAAAGTTTGGAAACAACTATTACACTGGGAGATAACTATTAAATATTTCTGAGAAGGAAAGATTTTTTAGTATATCGTGATGAACGGTGGAATTGCAAATAATTGCAAATTATTCTTGAATTATAAAACGCAGAATAGAAATAACGAAGAGGCGATTATTGACTAGGTATGTGCAGATTTGTATTGGATAAAAAAGAGTTGAGTATTCGATATATTACATCAAGGGTACAAGAAAAATGTAAACGCTCTCGAGAGCGTTTCAAGTTTTGTGTAAACAGAAAAAACTGATATAAGATAGGTCATTAGTTATCGAGGACAGAACCTGTGAGACTGTGAGAAAAAGTCTGTAAATAAGATTCTTCTATGATATGCAAGGGTGGCAAGCCTGAAAATCAGGCTTCTCACCCTTGTTTTATATATAACAGTTGTTGAATGGCATGTCAAGAGCAGGCGGTTTTCCGCCCGTCTTATTCGCCTGTTTATTCGTTACTCTGGGAGGCGTCCTTCGTACATAATACTCAGTTCACCATACACCTGTGCCCAGTTGCGGATCGTACTGGTCCATTTCTTCGTAGCTTCAAATGTGGCAAGATACAGTGCCTTTAATAGAGCTGTATCGCTTGGAAATACGCTTCTCTGGCGATTCAGTTTCCGGTAGGTAGAATTCAGGGATTCAATAGCATTTGTAGTATAAATCACCGTTCTGACCGTCGTTGAAAATTTAAAGATCGGCGAGATTGAGTCCCAGTTATCCTTCCAGCGCTTCATGGAATTCGGATATTTCGGTGTCCATTTTTCTGTTACACGCTCTAAGGCTGCCAGAGCTTTCTTTTCATCTGTGGCCTGATAAATGGTTTTCAGATCCGTAGCGAAGGCTTTTCTGTCTTTATCTGGGACATATTTCAACGTGTTTCTTACCTGGTGTACAATACAGCGCTGGTATTCCGTCTTTGGAAAAGCTGCTGCGATCGCTTCTTTGATTCCGGTTAAACCATCGGCACAGATGATTAATACATCTTTGACACCACGATTTTTCAGTTCATTCATAACGGAAAGCCAGTATTTTGCGCTTTCGTTATCGCCAACACTGATGGTTAAAACTTCTTTTTTTCCTTCCGTGTTGATTCCCAGAATCACGTAAGCAGCAAGCTTTCGGATCACGCCATTATCCCTTACAGAATAATGGATTGCATCAATGTAGAGAATGGGATAGACCTCGTCCAGTGGCCGGTTCTGCCAGTCTTCGATCTGTGGCAGGATCTTATCAGTCACATCAGAAATAAAGCTCTCAGAAGTTTCAAAGCCATAAATATCTTCGATGGTTTCGGAAATCTGCCGGGTAGTCATTCCTTTGGCATACATGGAAATGATCTTCTGATCAATATCGGAAATATCTTTCTGACGTTTTTTTACAACCTGTGGTTCAAACGTTGATTTGCGATCCTGTGGCACTTCGATTTCCATCGAGCCATACCGGCTGTTGACCTGTTTCCGCTTATAACCATTGCGATAATCATCATTATCTGAGCGTTTGGATTTTTCGTAACCAAGATGATCATCCATTTCAGCTTCCATCATTTCCTTAATGGTGCCGCCTAAAAGATCCTTGAGCGCATCCTGAATGTCTTCTGCAGACTGGATATCGTACTCTTCCAGGAGCTGATGGATGATGTTTCGTTTTCCTTCTG
Organism: Blautia obeum ATCC 29174; assembly: GCF_025147765.1. Taxonomy (NCBI): domain Bacteria; kingdom Bacillati; phylum Bacillota; class Clostridia; order Lachnospirales; family Lachnospiraceae; genus Blautia; species Blautia obeum. The sequence goes on along the minus strand of NZ_CP102265.1, from coordinate 1,127,130 downwards.
TCATTTGTACACGATGTACAGGTTTCTTTTGTCTTGCCATAATAAAAGGCCCTCCTAATGATATTTATTGTATCATAGAAGAACCTTATAAACATTATTTTACAGAAAAAGTTTCATACTCTCGAACCTGTTTTTCAGGGTTCTGTCCTTGTTTGTATTATAATGCAGTTTTAAGGCATGTCAAGCAGGACTGGCTGTGCCAGCCCTGCCTAGCATGCATTCTGCTTATAACCTTTCCAATCTTTCTTCGAAGAAAATTTCCAGCTGAGAATGGATCTGTCCCCAATCCTGACGGTGTCCCGTCCATTTCTTGGTGATATCTATCATGGCCAGATACAGCATTTTCAAGAGACTGTCATCGGATGGAAATACCGTCTTGGATTTGGTGACTTTCCGGAGCTGGCGGTTAAATCCTTCAATCGTGTTCGTGGTATAGATCAGACGTCTGACAGCTTCCGGATACTTAAAATACGTTGAAAGATTTGCCCAGTTATCTTTCCATGACTTTGCAATCTTAGGGTATTTCCCGCTCCATTTTTCGTCAAAGCTGTCCAGTTCTGCCAATGCAACTTCTTCTGTAGGAGCTGCATATACACGCTTCAGATCTGCCATAAGTGGTTTGATCTCTTTGTAAGAAACAAATTTCATGGTATTCCTGATCTGATGGATTATGCACTGCTGGATCTCGGTCTGGGGAAATACTGCTTCAATTGCCTGTGGAAAACCGGTCAGTCCATCCACACACGCAATCAATATATCTTCTACGCCCCGGTTTTTCAGGCCATTCAGGATGGAGAGCCAGAACTTGGCACTTTCATTTTGACCAACATACATTCCGAGGACATCCTTACGTCCTTCCATATCGATCCCAATCGCAATGTAAACAGCACGTTTTACAATCTGCCCCTCATTACGGGCATGGAAATGGATCGCATCCATAAATACAACAGCATACACACTTTCTAATGGCCTTTCCTGCCATTCTTTTACTATTGGCAGGATCTTATCAGTGATCCGGCTGACAGTACTGTCGGAGATCTCAAGATCGTATAATTCACGCATGTAGCTTTCTATATCGGCAGTAGTCATTCCTTTTGCGTACATGGAAATGATCTTTTCTTCCATGTCCTGCATAATCGAATTCTGATACTTCTTTACAACCTGTGGTTCGAAGTCACCTTTTCGATCCCTTGGAATATCAATCTCCATATCTCCGTAACTGGTATGTAACGTTTTCTGGGAATGTCCATTCCTGGAATTATCGGTTTCTTTATTTCGATAATCATATTTGGAATATCCCAGTTCTTCATCCAGTTCCTGATCAAGGGCGCCTTCCAAAATGATAGACATCATATCCCGCATAATGGAATTAACATCTGTTCCATCTTTTACTTTTACATTGTTTTCTTTCAGGTAGTTTCCCATGAGTTCTCTAAGCGCTGCTTTTTGTGGTGAATCCTTTTTTCTTGCCATAAAATAAACCTCCAAACTGAGTAATTCTATCTTACATCAGTTTGAAGGTTTACACAAACTTTGGGATACTCCCTTCCAGACAGACTATTTTCCACAATCTGCCTGGAAGTTTCCCCTATACGATTTCTCTATCCTGTTTCAGGATTCTCTGTGAGTTCCTCTTACCACCTGGATTCCCCTGGATTCTATCATCTCACAGATTTTGGCAATTCGTGGGCACTCTTTTTTCTCCCTGTCCAGACGACAGGCTCCCACATGCACTACCTTAATTTCTTCGCTGACCAGCCTATCTATTTTTTCCAGAATTTCCTCATCTACATCCGGTTCTTTGGGATTTACACTTTTGCATCCATTACAGGTCATCATTGCTCCCAGAAGTGTGTCCGGAGAATATCCATCAAAAAAGTCACTGCGATTCTGAAAGGCCTTCAGGCATCCCACTCTGGCACATACATTATTGGAGTGAAGGCAGGTCAGTGTTCCAATTTTAATCATACCGCTTCCCTCGCATGTTCCACAAAGAGTTTTCGAATACTTTCATATTCCCCCAGTCCTTTCAGAACTGTCTGCACTTCATAACCAGCTTTGCTGATGATATTTTTCCAGGAGTCTTCTTCCTCTCCTGCCATGTCATTTTTCGCATGGTCACCGGCAACGATCATAAACGGTGCGATTACCACTTTTTTTACCCCGCATTTTCCAAGCTGTTTCATGACCTGGTCAATTTCAGGATAACCTTCCACAGTTCCTACGATCACATTTTCATATCCCATATCCTTGAATCTGTAATCCAGTGCGGCATAAACGGCATTTGCGTAGTGCTCGGTTCCATGCCCCATAAGCACAAGTGCCGTTTCCTTATCCTTAATTACAGGGAACTCATCTGCAACCGCTTTCACCACATACTCATTATCTTTTTCTGTTGTAAGTAGAGGAGCTCCGAATTTCACAGACTGAAAATGATCTGCATACGCCAGAACATCCTTTTTCATAAGATCATTTTCCACACCGTTCATTACATGAGTAGGCTGAATGATCACATCTGTAATTCCATCCTTTTTCATACGCTCCATTGCTTCTGCCACATTGTCATAGTGAATATGATCTCTCTTTTCAATTCTGGCGAGAATCATTTTGCTGGTCCATGCGCGATAAATTTTACAATCTGTAAAAGCAGCTCCAATTTCTTTTTCAATCGCATCAATGGTCACTGCTCTGGTATCTTCATGACTGGTACCAAAGCTGACTACAAGAATTCCTTTTTTTGCTGTATCGCTCATTCAGCTTTCCTCCACTTTTTCTTTATTTTTTCACATGCAAAGGATGGTATGTAACATTCAGCATGCCGTATTCATCCTTTTTTACAGTTGCATCTACTTCATATAACATATGTATAAAATCTTCTGTAATGACTTCTTCTGGAGTTCCGCAAGCCACCAGACGACCGTTCTTCATGGCATAGATCCGGTCGCAGTATGCTGCTGCAATATTCAGATCATGCAAAGCACCGATCACAGTGACCCCAAGACTTTTTACAATATCCAGAAGCTGGAGCTGGTATTTGATGTCAAGATGGTTGGTAGGCTCATCCAGGATCAGACAGTCAGTTTTCTGTGCCAGAGCTCTTGCCAGAATGATTCGCTGCTGCTCACCGCCAGACAAACTTGAAAAAACACGGTGCCGATAGGGAAGCATTTCCACTTTTTCCAAACATTCTTCCACGATCTTATAATCCTCGGCATTATCCCGTTCCATGGTTTTCTTATGAGGAGCCCTTCCCATCATTACAATTTCCTGTACGGAAAATTCAAAATTATAGTAGTTGTGCTGGGACACCACTGCCAGTGCTTTTGCAGAATCCTTTACCTTATATTCGTTCAGCGGTTTTCCATCCAGCATGATCACACCGGTATCTGGCTTCAGTACACGGTAAATACATTTCAGCAATGTACTTTTTCCACTTCCGTTTGGTCCTATAATTCCTACAAATTCCTTTTCCTTTATGGCTGCGTCAATTCCCTTAAGAATCTCATTTCCGCCAAGCTCCACATGGATATCAGAAGCTGTCAGTTTCATGATTTCTCACCTCCGAATCCATAAGATCTGCGTACCAGCAGATAAATAAAGCAAGGTGCTCCGATCATGGATACCAGGATTCCGATTGGGACTTCACTCTTGGGAATAATGATCCTGGAAGCAACATCTGCCCAGATCAGGAAAATGGAACCGCTAAGTGCTGACAGTGGAAGCATTTTCTTGTGATCGGTTCCAAAGAACATTCGTACCACATGAGGAATAATGAGTCCTACAAATCCAATGATACCTGCGGAATATACCACAAAACCGATCAACAGTGCTGTCACTACAAGATACACCTGACGATATCTGTGCAGGTCAGTTCCTAATGTGATGGATACCTCATCTCCAAGCAGCATCATATTGAGAATACGGCTCTGGGTGCAGAAAAACAGGGTTGCTATAAAAACGCAGGGAATAATCACAGCCAGATTTTCCCATTTCGCACCTGCCAGACTTCCCATCAGCCAGAAAGTAACTGTCTGGATTCCATCTCTGTCGCCCGCAATATAGACAACAAAGTTTGAAAATGCACTGCACACACTTCCAAGTGCTGTACCTGCAAGCAGAAGTCGGACTGAATTTGCCCGGCCTCCTATATTTGCAGTGATCTGTACCAGTACAGAAATAAGGAAGGCTCCGATAAATGCGCAGATTCCAATAGAGTTGGAGCCAAATACGGCTCCAACTCCAAGAAAGATTGCCACTGTTGCACCAAGAGATGCACCAGAGGAAATACCCAGAATATACGGATCTGCAATCGGATTTTTCACAATGGCTTGCATTATCACACCTGCAACTGCCAGACCCATGCCAACGGCTGTTGCAAGAAGAATACGGGGAAGGCGGATAAACCACACAATATCAGACATGGCTCCTACACCATAAACCTCCGGATCCCCGATTCCAAACACTTTATACAAAATTACACTATACACATCTTTCACAGAAAGATCTACAGAACCAATGGTAACTGCAGTCAGAATGGATATCACCAGAAGCACAGTCAGTAATATCACCGCCAGCACATAGATCGGCTTTCCATGAAAAATTCCATTTTTAAAATCCGGTTTTCTTTTCATTTTATTCGTACAGATCCGGATATAATGCTTTTGCAAATGTCATAATTCCGTCATAGGTTCTGACACCGCTGCAGTATACTTCATTCAAGTTTACAGAGAATACTTTGTTGTTCTTAACTGCTGAAAGGCTCGCATATGCAGGGTTATCTGTAATATCAGCGATTGCCTCATCAGCTGTCATAAATCCATCATAGTTGATCATGAATAATACGTCCGGATCAGCTGCGATCAGATCCTCTGCACCAACGTTTTCAGAGTTCTCTGCACCAAGCTTCAGCTCTGCACCAAGTGTCTCCGGAATATTTCCGCCAAGTGTCTCTGTTCCATATACACGGAAGGAATCTCCCTCATCCTCAAGAACTGCTACGGATAACGGGTCTGTTCCTTCTACATGCTCTTTTACTTTATCAATCTCACCCTTCATCTGATCAACGATTTCCTCTGCCTTGTCTTCGCAATCAAAGATCTTGCCAAGGTTCAGGATATCCTCATATTCGTCTTCAATTGTACGTGGGAACTCAGAAGCCGGTCCCTTTGCAGCACTGTTCAGGGACATGTATGTATTTACATCTCTCTCCTGCCAGAAGCTTACATCAGAAAGCCAGTCATCATCGAAAGAAGAATACCATGCCGCAATAAAATCAGGCTCCATTGCAACAACTTCCTCTTTGGATGGCTTGGTATCCATATACTGAATCTTGTCAAATTCATCTTTTAAATCCTCACGCACATCACCGTCCAGACCGCAAGCAGCTACGATCTTATCACCGAGACCAAGTGCCAGAAGCTCTTCGATATTGGAGTTTGCATATGCAAATACTTTCTCCGGAGCTTTCTCAAAAGTCATTTCAATCGGTTCGTTCTCATAATTGTAGGTTGTGATTGTTACGGGATAATGGCTGTCTCCATCCTCCGCAAATACAGTTGTTCCCATTCCCAGGCTGAGAATTCCTGCCAGACATAACATTCCTGCTACTGTTTTCATGTTTTTCATGCTTTTTCTCCTTATTTTTTCTTTTGTTTTTTTGCTTTTAAAAGAAAAAAGTCCGCTTCCATAAAAAAGCGGGCATCACAAAAAAACATGATACGAAAGACAGCACTTTACACGGAAGTTTCTTTCTATGAACCAAGCAGGTTTCCTGGCTTACAGCTTAAATCCCCATTCCCTTCTCACATAAAAATGCAATGGATATGAATGTGGCATAACTGAATACAGTGACCGGATCGTTCAGGATTCTCACCTGATTCCCTCTTCTGAAAATAGTGTAAATTTTATATATTTTTCAGCACTTGGCACATTTATTCTTTTAAGCAAAGCTATTATAACTTACGCTTTAACCAAAGTAAAGAATTTTCTTTAACAATATTTTTGATAATTTTACTTTTTTGTATTTGCTGGAATTCCCAGAGGTTGACCGCCCCTGCCGGGGGGGATAAAGTTCGCGCACCACTCATATAGCATGTCTTGCAATCCATAGAACATTGAATTACATTCGTGCTATTCACAGAGAGATACAAAAGATGACATACACAGCACTCTTTCCTATGATTGTTGAGGAAATATTATCCCTTAACGCCTTATCTCATCACCATATCAAAAAGACTCTGATAACTATCCACGACATCAAAAACAACGCTGTCACTACTGATAGCCTTAAAGTCTTCCCGTGCGCAGTGTATCTTAGATTCCTCAATCGAACGCAGCTGCATAGAGGACATAGAGCCCTTGGTTTCAGCTGCAAAATAAATATGCTTTACCTTTCCCCTTATAGAAAGTAATTGCCCAGTCAGGATTATAATTTCCTACCGGTGTCGAAATATAGAATCCATTCGGCAAATCAGTAAATACCTTCATACTGTAATACTTATCCAAAACGGCATAAGTAATGTGCTTGATAATGGCTGCTGCCTTTTCCTCATTAATGAGTGCAACTGCCTTGATAATGAACTCTTCAGGATTATCTTTAAACTGATTAAAAACAGTCTTTTTGATACCACGCAGAATAGCAATAACATCCTTACGAGTCAACTTTGTCTCTTCCACCAGTTTGCCAACCAAATCATATTTCACGCTACTATTGACAGGAATCCGTATCTGCGTACCGTAAGCAGAAGTTTCCTTTGTAAAGGCAGCTCCACATTCCAAAGCTTCTTTCGATTTACTTTCTTCCATTGCACCTGATTCAATCTTGAAGAAAATCTTAGCAACTATCAGCTTAGCATCCAGAGAAGCTATTGCATTTCGGATCAGTTCATCAATATCAAAATCTACGATATAAATAGACTTTACATTTATCTTTGACCAGAGCGCTTGAAACTCAGGCATAGCAAATTTTTCTTCATTAACCTTAAGCTCAACATTATTACCACGAGCATTTTCCGGCTGCACTGCCCTCGGGTTGTAAACCGAATCGATGAGTTCCACAATGGATGCTGCAAAATTATTCACTTCTTCAGCAATTTGTAAAATGCCATTGAATTTGTCTTCGTAGTATTTATCAGTCAATACACCCTTCTTATCGATATAGCGATTAATTGTCAAATCATACATGATGGCATAGGCAGTATCCCTATCAACCACCTGTTCATGACCATCCAAATCGTTGATGACCTTTCCTACAAACAAATCAGCTGTAATAGTACGTGGCCGATCTGCCACATTCTCTGCGATTTCACTCTGTAAACCTTTCGCAAAGGAATCATAACTTTCACTGGCAATGACAGTCAGAATGTTGACATTATGAACATCATTTCCCAAAGCATTCGCATCCTGGCGTTCACCATCCTGGTTGACGCACAGACGTAGACCACGATCAACCTCCTGACGCTTACGAATATCACTGCCGCTCTGTTTCAGTGTACAGATTTGAAAAACATTCGGGTTATCCCAGCCCTCACGTAACGCTGAATGCGAGAAGATAAACCCAACGGGGGAACGCTTCGGATCTCTGTCCAAAAGCAGCTCTTTGTTTTTCATAATCAAATCGTAGGCGTCAACATCATGGGTAAAACAAAAGTGTTTATCCCAGATACAACAAACCAGCTCTCGGCGGAATTATTGATGAGCATATATTATTACGGATCAGGGGATTACAGGATACCGAAAAATTAGAACATTTAGACGTGACATATTTTGATGAAGCCAAACAAACTCATCTTCAGGAAGTACTTGACGAATGCCAGATAAAAAAATACCGTCTGATAAAGTGCCAGGACTTTAATTTTCACATTTAATCAAAAAGGACTACATTCTTATATCACAAGAACTGTAGTCCTTTATTTTTCTGCATTGGCAGTAATAAATGCTCACAATTATTTATTTTCCGACGGAATATATTCCAACAGGTCTTCTATTTTACAGTCTAGGGCACAACATAATCTTGCTAAAACAGCCGTATCTAGCCTAGTCACACTGCCTTTACAGTACTGATTCAGCTGTACATTTAGATCCATGACTTTATCAAAAGTCTCCTCTGTATAATCCATAAATGAGGTGTTTTCTGAAATTCCTGCATTATTTACCAGTACATCGACGCATCCATATTTTTCAATTGCCTCTTTAAAAGCCTTTCTGACAGACTCCATGCTTGCAAGATTTGGACTAATTCCAGCAACTATTGCATTGGGATATTTTTCTTTTAATTTATCTACAGCAGTATCTGCCGATTACTTTGAACTTGCCGCCAATACAACTGTAGCGCCTTCCTTCAAGAATTTATCAGCTGTAGCAAATCCTATGCCACAGCTTCCACCCGTAATGATTGCAATTTTATCTTTTAATCTCATTTAGACTACCTCCTCACTTAGTTTCTAGCCACATTATAAGCAAAAGGTAGATTATTTTCTGTGATATCATCATAAAATATCGCAATAAAAAACCCTGTTGCTCACGCACCAGGGTTTTGGTTTATCCATCCGTATTTAACAAAAGATTAGGCTTCTATTCAACTTCTGAAAACTCATCTTTTCCAACATTACATAATGGGCATTCAAAATCTTCCGGAACATCTTCCCATTTTGTTCCTGGTGCAATACCACCTTCTGGATAGCCCTTCTCCTCATCGTATTCCCATCCGCAAACATCACATACGTATTTCATTCGTTGTTCCTCCTTGTAAATATATTAATACACAGCCTATATTACTGTTATATTTGTGTTGTTCTGTAACCTTAATATGTATAAATGCTTTTAGCATTTCCATAATCCATGCAGGTTACAATATGCATATACTTCTTCTACCTGTTCACCATCGCAAAGACAAATACCTGTTCACCATCGCAAAGACAAAAATCTGCTACCGGCTCCTACCCTGGATTTAACTGTTTTCTGTATATTCCCTGGTTTGTATTTAATGTAATCCACTCAATGAAATGCTCTTCAATCATTGGATGTTTTGTCTCTCCGAACACGACATGAACATGACTGCCTTCTATCGTATATACAGGTACATGCTTCTCGACAGCAGCATCTGTCACTCCGGCTTTTAATTCCTGCATAGGTTCCCCGCAACAAATTACAGGTACACCCTTATCCTTTACCTTTTCAACAATGCTTACAAATATAATACCTTACTTCCATGCCTTTTTCTCCTTTCATGTGTAAAATTTATAATTCAATTGTCTCCATAATCTTTTTCAATGAATCTGCAGATTCCTTAAGCTTTAACGCTTCCTCACCACTTAAATTAATAGGTATATCAGACTCAATACCATCTGCACCTACAATAGCTGGCATACTTAACGATACTCCGTCAATATCATATACTCCATGAATCATGTGTGATACAGGAAGTATTGATTTTTCATCTCTCATAATCGCTTCGCAGATTCTTTTTACAGACATTGCAATTCCATAATATGTAGCGTGCTTTTTGTTTATAATCTCATAAGCACTGTTCTTGACTGCTGTAGCTATTTCTGCCGTGTTTTCCTTGTGCTTGTAATGTCCACGCATTTCACACATTTCACTTAATGGAACACCAGATACATTGGCTGATGACCATGCTACAACTTCGCTGTCTCCATGCTCACCTACTATAAATGCATGAACACTCCTGCTGTCCACAGATAAATGCTCACCAAGCTTATATCTTAATCTGGCACTATCTAACACAGTACCCGATCCAATAACCCTGTTTTCTGGAAGTCCTGATAACTTTATGGCTACCTGAGTCAGGATATCTACCGGATTCGCAACTACAAGCATGATACCTGCAAAATTTCTCTTTGCTATTTCAGGAATGATTGACTTAAATATTGCTACATTTTTATTTACGAGATCAAGCCTTGTCTCTCCCGGTTTCTGTCCCGCTCCGGCAGATATGACAACAATTGCAGCATCAGCCACATCATCATAATCTCCGGCATATATTTTCATCGGACTCGCAAATGGAATACCATGACTGATATCCATCGCTTCTCCTTCTGCCTTGTTCTTATCTACATCGATAAGGACAATCTCTGTAAACAAGCCACTCTGCATCAGAGCAAATACCGATGCAGAACCAACAAAGCCACAGCCTATCATTACTGCTTTTTTTGAATTAATCACTTTCTTCTTCATAATAATCTCATCTCCTTAATAATTCTCTTCATGTACTTCAAAATAGCTCTGTGGATGATTACATACCGGACATACTTCAGGCGCCTTAGTTCCTACCACAATATGTCCGCAGTTACGGCATTCCCATACCTTAACTTCGCTCTTTTCAAATACCTGTGAAGTTTCAATATTCTTAAGAAGTGCACGATATCTTTCCTCATGGTGCTTCTCAATCTCACCTACTGCCCTGAATTTTGCTGCAAGCTCAGGGAATCCTTCTTCCTCAGCTGTTTTAGCAAAGCCATCATACATATCTGTCCACTCATAATTTTCGCCTTCTGCCGCTGCCACCAGGTTTTCCTTTGTATCACCAATTCCTGCTAATTCCTTGAACCACATCTTTGCATGTTCTTTCTCATTATCTGCAGTCTTTAAAAACAACGCTGACATCTGCTCGTAACCTTCCTTTTTCGCTACAGAAGCAAAATAGGTATACTTATTTCTTGCCTGTGATTCCCCTGCAAATGCCTCCTGTAAATTCTTCTCTGTCTGTGTTCCTGCATATTTGTTTGCTGCCATCTCTTTTACCTCCGTTTTCTTTACTACTTTTTCAAAATCTGATGCCGGGTGCTTGCACAAAGGACATATAAAGTCATCTGGTAATTCCTCGCCTACATATTCATATCCGCAAATTCTGCAACGCCATATTGTCTGACTGTCCTCTGTTTTTCCAACCTCCTGTGGCTTAGGCTTAATATTATTCTGATAATAATCATATGTTACTGAAGGAACATTGCTTTCCTATCCATGCTGTTCCTCCTTTACCTTCTCCCTGCATTTCGGGCAAATGCCTTTAAATGAAATATCATAATCCACAAATTCAATTCCATGAGTGTTATGAATTCTTTCCAGCAAATCCGGTATTTGATCCATATCCACATCAAAAATTTCACCGCACTTTATACATCTTACATGGTAATGATTTTTCAATGTAAAATCAAATCGGTTCGGTCCATCCGGAACTTCAACCTTTCTTAATGCACCTTCCTCTACCAATATATCAAGATTTCTATATACAGTTCCTTTTCCAATTGTTGGATATGCTTCTTTTATAAATTCATACACTTCATTTGCCGTAACGTGTCTTCTCATTTCGTAAACGGTATTTCTTACAAGATCTTTTTGAATGGTATTTCTCCTACTTGTCATTCGTCCTCCTTATTAGGATTAGTTCTTAATAAGGATTATATACCACTATTATCCTATTGTCAATAAAAATAGTAATAATTCTCATTATTATAAAAGTTGCCAAACTGAGCATCTTTTACCTGAATAACTATTTTATTTTGCGTTCAAATACATATTCTGAATCTGAAGATAAATCAGACCTAAAAAAAGAGCTTCAGGATCTGGGCGTTACCAAAATCCCTAGCTCTAAAAAAGGGAGTATCCCAAAGAACACTGACTGCAAAATCAGTGTCCTTCTTTCTTCCTTTACATATATTTCATAATAGTCGGCAATAATACATTCATATCTATTGGTTTTGCAACATGATCATTCATGCCACTTGCCAAAGCCATCTTCTTATCTTCTTCAAACGCATTTGCTGTCATTGCAACAATTGGAATCTGCGATTTGTTACCGTCTTTCAGTTCTCGAATTCTCCTGGATGCTTCATATCCGTTCATAATCGGCATCTGAATATCCATCAGAATCAGACTGTAGTAATTTTGCTTTGCTTTGTTAAACATATCAATACATTCAACGCCATTCTCCGCTCTTTCTATCATGATTCCCTCTTCCGTCAAAAGTTCTGTTGCAATTTCTGCGTTCAAGTCATTATCTTCTACCAGAAGAACCCTTTTTCCTTCCAGTTTTTTGATATTCAACTGACCGTCTGCATGTTTCGGATTCCTTTCTTCCTCATTTGCTATTTTTAATGGAAGCGTGATTGTAAAAGTAGAACCTGCTCCCGGTTTGCTCTGAACTGTGATCTTGCCATTCATTAAATCCACCAGTTTCTTCACGATTCCCATGCCAAGTCCGCTACCTTCTATTCCGCTGTCTGACGAAGATCGTTCCTGTGAAAATGATTCAAAAATATGTTTTTGGAATTCTTCTGACATTCCGATTCCGTTGTCTGCTATGATAAGCTCTAATACACTCCAACCTTCTTTTTCGCCGGGATATTGGTTCAATGTACAGCTTATGTTACCGCCTTCACCCGTGTATTTCACAGCATTACTCAGAATGTTAATCGTAATTTCAGATGATCTTGCATCATCCATATACAGGTATGGATATCGAATGTTTTTATTGACTTTTAGTGTTTGATGTTTTTCTTCTATCGGTTTCCTAAACATATCAATACATAAATCAAAGTTTTTAGAAACATCTGTTATTGTTTCATCCAGCGTTGCTTGGTTGTTTTCGATTCGTGCTAATTCAAGAATGTTATCAATCAAATGCAGCATTTTCTTTCCGCACAATAATATTTTTTCAAAGTAATCCTCTAATATAGTTGGCTCCTTTAAATGTTTCTCTCCCAATTCTGCATATCCAATGATTGCATTCATAGGGGTACGAATATCATGAGACATATTAAACAGAAATGTTGATTTTGCTTTATTAGCTGAATCGGCCAGTCTTGCAGCTTCCTGCAACAGTTTTTGCTGTTTCTGCTCATTTTCTTTTTGCTTCTTATATACAGAATATCCACAGGTACATAATATTAACAAAATACACGCTGTAATGCATCCCAGTACAATACTTAACTTATTCGTCTTCTCAACCATTCCATACGCTTTCTGCATATCCATTTCTATGCAGAAAGCACCTATCACTTCATTAGATTCATCATCCGCTGTCACAGGATAACAGGCTGTAAAAATAGGTCCCCATGTTGTATCAACAATATCCTGAGAATATACTGTTTTTCCAGAAAGTGCTTTTTCTATATAAGGAACCATCTCCTTTTCAATCGGATCTCCTGGATGTCTGACGTCACCAGCCGATGGATCCAGTCCGTCTACAACGTAAATCAATCTACCGTCTTCATTTCTGGTTGCTGTGTAAATATATCTCGTAGAATTCAGCGTTCTGATTTCATTCATATATGTCGACATATTCTTGAATAGTTCTGTATTCTCATCAGCTTTACTTTTTATTTCATTAAAATCTTTTCGTCCCAGTCTGTCATTTACCAGCTTATGAACCGCATCTGCACTGGAAATATCTCGTTCTATTTCTGTTTTCAGAGCAGTTTGGGTATATGCTTGTTGTAAAATAAAAGTATATGCAACAACAGCCAAAATCACCATTGCCAGAAGGAGTACCAACCGTCCCTCAAAAATTTTCCAATGATTTACCGGATTTTGATCTTTTCTTTTTTGTTTTATATAGTTATTTTTCATCATCGTATTTCACATGCCTTTTACCTAATTTTAATTTAATACAAAACGCCTCAACTCTTCACGTATTTTGCAAACATGGGTTACATTTCCAGACTCATCCCTTTTTTTACAGTAAAAAGCATCCTGTGCCAACTGCCATCACATATACGGTATTCTGTGGAAATGCATTCTTCCGCCTTCAATCAATTCATGCTGGTTAGGATTCATTTTTTTACATTGGTCCCGTCATTTATATGGAGAATTTCAAAGGAACTGGTATTTAATTCAACATAATAGACAGCCGTAAAATCTGCACATATCTTATCCAAAAGCCGTCTTTCCGCCATCTGTTCTTCCAACGTACTTTTCAGTTTTCTGTTCCTCATATGTACCATTACAGTTAGGATAAGAAGCAGAACGATCAGCACAGTTATAAAAAACAAAACAGTCACAGACTGCGGTTGCCTCATAATCATTTATGACAGGCATTTTGCTTTCTCAACTCTTCGCTTATGGTCTGCTTAATTTTTTCATCATCCAATGGCTTTGCAAGATGTGCGTTCATTCCTGCTTCCATACACTTTTCTGCATCTTCCCTAAATGCATTTGCAGTCATAGCAATGATAGGGATTGTTTTTGCATCCTGCCGTTCCAGGGATCTTATTGTTTTTGTGGCAGTAAGCCCATCCATCACCGGCATCATGATATCCATTAAAATAACATCGTATGTTCCCGGTTCGGAAGCTTCAAAATGCTGAACAGCTTCTAACCCATTTTTCACTGTTTCTACTTTAGCCCCATTTTCCGTCAGCATAAATTCTGCTATTTCCGCATTCAGCTCATTATCTTCAACCAATAATATCCGGACACCTGATATATCTGCATTGAAATCTTCTTTTTCTTCCGGCCGTGCATTCGTATCAATTTTAAATGGAAGTATTACAGTAAAACAGCTTCCTTCACCAAGCTTGCTTTCAACTGTTATGATTCCGCCCATCTTTTCTACAAGTTGTTTCACAATAGGCATTCCCAGACCTGTCCCATTATAATCAGAACGTGGGGAATTATCTGCCTGTACAAATGGAGTAAACAATTCATTTTTTATAAATTCTTCTGACATTCCAATTCCATTATCTTTTATTTTAAATTCACATGTCATGTGATCTTCTGATCTTTCAATCGTTCTCATACTCATGTAAATAAAACCATTCACCTTATTGTACTTCATACTGTTTGTAAACAGATTCATCAATATTTTTTTCAGATGAACTGCATTGCTCCAAACATATATACCACTGTAATCATCATGTTCTCCTATAACATGAAGTCCTTTTTCTTCTGCCTGAAAGTATAGTGACTCCGTGATTTCCTGACATACCTGATCCAGATTGATGGATTCATCACTAAAAACCACGGTATCCGATTCTAACTTTGCCATATCCAAAACATCATTTACCAATGATAATAGCAGTTTCGAAGACTCATTTATTTTATTCAGGCAATCTTTTGTCCGCTCACCATCATTTCCGCTTTTTTCAAGAATTGTAAGCATGCCCATAATGCCATTGATCGGTGTCCTGATGTCATGAGACATGTTATTTAAAAAGGAAGTCTTAGCCTTATTGGCACTCTGTGCTTCTACAAGTGCATTTTGTAATTCCTGCTGTTTTTCTTCAAGCTCCTGATTCAGCTTCAATGCCTGCTCAGCAGACTTCTTGGATTTTTCTTCCGCACGTTTTGATTTTTTCAAAGAATCAAGAATTATACACAGAACAACGAAAAAAAAATTCCAGCGATAAGTGAAACTGTCAGTAAATTATCCTGAATAAACTCCTTCGCTGTAACTTTTCGTGAGGAAGCATTATACGAAACTACTGCACCTGAAAATTGAGTTGTAGGCATAGATGTCAGTGTTTTATTCAGAATGGACAAAAGAACCGGTTCTCCCTGCTGAATAGCAAATGGAACATCAGCTTCTTTTGTCAGGAAAACACTATGAAGCTTATTATTTTTCAAATAGTCTGAAACAGTACCTGAATTGCTTACAATACAATCCGTCTCCCCTTTCTGCATTGCTTTTACTGCTGCATCTGATGTTTCATATTCCACAACCTTCCATTGCGGATAATTGTATGAAAGATATGCTTTCAATGTAAAATCATCTTTTTCAACGGCAACTGTATTCTCTTTATTTTCATCAAAAGAATCCTTTGCCGTAATTGCTGCCATATTGAGAGTCAATAGCGTATCCGACAAAGCAAATCCATTTGTTTCTGCAAAGTATGGATTCTGGTTTGCATGAAAAATCAGGTCTATTTTTCCATCCTGCAATGCCTGAAGCAGTTCACTTCTTGTATTATATCCATTTAATTCAAATTCCAGAGTCTGACCTTGCAGACAATTTTCTGCAAGATCCACATAATCTGTAATAACACCTGTCAGTTTACCTGTTGATGGATCTACACTGCTGATACCTCCATCCTGATTCAGATACCCTATCCGGATTGCACCATGCTGCCCGATCCACTCACTTTCTTCTTTTGAAAGAAACGAGCTGCTCTGTGCAGAAAGATAACGCCTGTAGAGATCATCTGTGTAAAATGGGTTGTCATCCTTGATTCTGCGCATAGCACTATCCAGTGCTTCTTTGATATCCGGACGTTCTGGATTTATAACGAAATAGATTTCTGTCTCTCCAATACTTGTAAGCGGTGAAATATCCGATTCTTCCCAACGGGATTCTTCTACCGAAACAAAGCAGTCAATTTCATGTTTCGACAGTTTGTCCATAACTTCTGCGGTATTAGAAACATTGACATGCTGCATATGCAGACTATACTTTAACTCCCATTCGTTAAGCACATCCTCCGTTATATTATCTTTAAACACACCAATATTTTTTCCCTCAAAAGAATCCAGATTTCCTGCTGTAAGATCCATATTGGATGCATCCGTATAGATGTAATATTTCTCTTCCCCCATAGGCATATCGGAAAAAAGCATATTTTCAGCACGTTCGTCTGTATAGGAAATGCCACCAAGAATATCAATCTCTCCATTTTCCAACTGTGTAAAGCAGTTTTTCCAATCACTTGTTATGTATTTATATGTCCATCCTGCATAACCTGCAATATCTTGAAGATACTCATAACCATAGCCGCTTCTTTCTCCCTTTTCATTGACGGTATTATAAGTTTCTTCAAAAGAGCCTACCCGGATAACATTGTCAGAGTTTTCTTTGGCAAATGTAGGAACGGATAAAACAATAAAACATATAATTGTGCAAAATATAAAGTAACAAAATTTGAAATTTCTTATATTCTGTACTAATTTGTACTTTTTCATCTTTCTCCCACCCTCCAGGCTACAGTCGCTTGCTTGCTTACTTCCAGATTTTAATTTTACATTCATTAATGTTCAATACCCCACAACATTTTTATAGATATCTTTGCGACAGCTTCTGCTGTACTTTTACTATAATTAAACTCTACAGCCAATTTCCTTTATCCACTCATTTTTTATGATGTTCCAAGCACTTGATCCAAGACAGAAAGTCGTGTCGCATCACTTAATGATATATTTTGTTCCTCTGCCTTTTCCTTCAACTGCAATCACACCCTTTTTCTCCATAGCTTTCAGTAATTGTGTTGTTTTTGATTTGCCAAATGGGACATATGGTGCAATTTCACTTATTGGTTTCAGCATCGTCTTACTTAAAAATTTGTAAATCACTTTTTCGTCTTCGGTTAAATTGACATTCGTTTCAAATATCGGTAGTACAATTTTTATAGCATTTTCTGACACTTCAAATTCTGGTTTTATCACACTCTCTGCATACAGTTGTTTGATTCGTGTAATTCCTGTTCCAAATATCTCTACTAATCCCAGTCTGTAAAATACATTTGCAAGATTTCTATTTCTTAAAATAGATAGTTTACCTGATAAATATTCTTCTGCCGTTATTCCAGCCGGCAATCCACCAGGACACACTACTTCTATTTTATCATCAAACATAGAAACTCTGATGTGTGAATTAATATCCCATACCCTATGAATCAAAGCATTTGCAATTGCTTCTCTGAAAGCTGCTTCCGGTATTTTCTCTACCATCTTTCTGTCAGCCCCCTGTATTACTTCATATTGGTAATAATCTCTAAATACAGCAAGTGCTTTTTCATATATTTCTAAAACCGATATATGTTCAAACGTTACTCTTTTTTGAATAATACTGATATTCTCACCGAACTTAACAATATCAATTCCTGAAAAATGATTTTTATCTGCCAAAAGTCCCGCTGCATTATTATAACCATTTATATTGTCATACAGGTTCAATGTCTTTAAAGTATCTTGATTGAAAGTTTCAATGTAAATATTTTCTTTCAGTTTACACTGTAAAATTTTAAAAGATAGCTCCTGATCTTTACAAGGTAATTCTTCGAAGCTAATATTTTTTCCATCTAATACAAGCCTTGAAAATTCCAATGTATCTACCTCTATCGTTGCTGTATCATTTCGTTTGTATGCTTTTGATTTATATAAATACGGTTTTTGAAAACCACTTTTTACAGTAAGTTTTATCGTCTGGTCATTATTCTGTATTTCAAGTGTATAGTTTGGTTGAGGTGATATACTGTCATTGATTTTATTTTCGATATCCAGACAGGCCTGTTTTACATCTAGCAATCCTTTCACATTTCCATTATCATCAACCCCAAAAAGAATTGTTCCACCATTGTAATTCGAAAAGGCACTAACTGTTTTCAAAAAAGTATTCGTAATCGTTTCCTTGAATTCTAATATTCTTGTTTCACGCATAGTAATCGTTCCCTTTCCAACCATAATGATTATATTATATGCAAAAATGCGCAAAAAAACAATCGTATTTTTTTACGATTGTTTTTTTAATTGATTTTGAGTGTAGTATTATTTTTTGACCAACTGAATTATGACAACTTTTTTAATTATTCCGATTCGGTCTTCCAAAGGTATAAATAAGGTGTAAATTATTTGTTTCTATCTAGAAAATCCTATAAAATCTAGTCTTTATCGCCATACTTTAAATGTTGCCGTGACATACGAAAAGTACTCGAATCATTGTTTTTTCTCCTCTCAAACAGCCGTGAAATGCCGTATTTTGCAAGGTTTTATCAGCATTTCATGGCATCGTAGTTTTCTTCTCATTTACTACATTTTTTGCAAAAAAGTGCAAAATGAAGCAAATCACTTCCGTCTGTAGTAGTCAAATCGTAGTCAGTTTAGGGGGTGCAGACTACTGCTATCAAATTCCAGATATGTTTTAAATATCCCTATTAATTTCAAACAAAAATACATATTTCTCACTTAAGATATTTTTGACACAATAAAATATACAGGAAAATCCTATTCATCTCTTCTTTGGCATCAATTAAGCCCAGATGCGTATATACATTTAACGTAACCCCTATATCAGAATGTCCCATTAAAATCAATAATAATACTTCATCTTTAGAAACTTTTGAGGATCAGAATAATTATTTATTGGGATAAAAAAACGAACAGAAAAAATAGAATAGGACAACGGGTAAAAGAATTACGAAAGGCTCATAATCTTACTCACAAAACGCTCGCTGCCAAATTACAACTTGCAGGATATGATTTTAATGATCTGGCAATCCTGCGAATATCTTCTTGGTCTGACGGGCGCTCCTACAAAATAATTTAATTGTATTGCTACCCATTTATATGCTTTATATGCTAAACTATAGATAGATACTTCTGAACAACATACACTATTTATAAACCGTATGATGCTTTTTGCAAAATCACAGAATTAAGGGATGCACGAAGAAATGCAAGAATATAAAATTATTTTAACCTAGGAAGCGGAGGACGCACATACTTGCTAAAGTATATAAGTGCGCTCTTCCGCTTAAGCTCCAGAGATCTGTCTACTCAAACGGCAGCTCCTCATCTTCCTGCACACTCATAAATCCATCTTTCTCATCTTTGGAATCCATTTCATTCACCTTCCTATTGTAATTTCCCATATTCTTCATCACTTACCGGTTCAAGCCATTCATTAGAACCATTTTCGCCTGGAACCTCAATTGCAAGATGAGAAAACCATTCATCTGGTGCTGCACCATGCCAGTGCTTCACTTCTGCCGGAATATTAATGCAGTCGCCTGGCTTCATTTCTACAGCATCTTTACCTTCTTCCTGATAGTATCCTCTTCCGGCAACACATACCAGAATCTGCCCACCTCCGCTTTTTGCATGATGGATGTGCCAGTTATTTCTACATCCAGGTTCAAATGTCACATTGAAAATTCCAACCTGAGATGTAGAGATTGGTGCAAGAAAACTTCTGCCAGAAAAATACTGTGCAAAGCCATCGTTTGGTGCACCAATTGGAAATACCATCTCTTTTGCATGCGCACGCATCGCTTCCTCTTCGTATGGCAAATCTCCTTCGCCTGTCTCCCACACTTCCTTTGCAAGATTGAAAACAGCCCATGCTTTTGGCCATCCTGCATAAAATGCGACATGTGTGATCACTGCGGCAATCTCTTTTTGTGTTACACCATGATTTTTTGCATTTTGAAGATGATATTTTAAAGAAGAATCTGTAATTCCGGAAGCCATCAGAGCAACCACTGTGATAATGCTTCTTGTTTTTACGTCGATGTCCTGGTTATTCCAGTTTTCGCCGAAAAGTACATCATCATTAAAATGTGCAAATTCCGGTGCGAATTCACCAAGTGTATTTCTTCCTGCTGTCTGTATTATTTTTCGCATTTTCTGTATACCTCCATAGCACTGTTATTTATAAAGATTTTACCCACTCACTGATTTCCTGTTTTGTTCCACGGTTTAACAGGCTGCCTTCTGTGATAACTGCATCCGGTGCAGATGGCTGTAATTCCTTTACAGTATTCCCGAATCCACTTCCACCGGATGTTGCAAAGAGCACAATCTTTTTGCCACTGAAATCATAGGCTTCCAAAAATGTATTGACAATTGTTGGAGCTACATACCACCAGATTGGGAATCCCAGAAGGATCTCGTCATAAGAACTCATATCCATCTTTTTCTTCATAATCTCCGGTCTGTATTTCTTATCACTCATTTCCACACTGCTGCGGGATTTTTTATTCATCCAGTCAAGATCAGCCTTTGTATATGGAACTTTTGGCTCAATCTCAAATAAATCCGCTTTTGCTTCCTCTGCAATCATTTCTGCTACTTTTTTTGTTGTCCCGCTTGCACTGAAAAATGCGACTAAATTTTTACTCATAATAAAAATCCCCTTTCTTTGCGAATTTTTCGTATAAAAATAGATGTATAAGATTTGAATTTCTCTTATACATCTATTTTATACCTGATATTTTTATTATGTCTAATGCTTATATTGAATTTTGTTTTATGCCTGAAAAGCATTAATCTCCTCAATCATTTTACAGACTGCCAAAGAATATGGGATATTCCGTCTCCAGGCAATCACAGTACTTGTTGTGATTTCAGGAGAAATTCTTCGCTGTACAAGAATATCCTCCCGCCAATACTTTGCAGCACCTTCGATGGATACCGGATAGCCCAGTCCATTTGCTGCCATAACTCCGGCATTCGTTCCAAGATTACTTGTAAAAGCAATCTGCAGTTTCGAAAAGTCTTTTCCAAACCAATTGGCAAGTTCACTTTGAACATTTACTCTTTCCGGCAGGATCAATGGTTTTCCAATAAGATCTTCTTTTCTTATAAACTCTTTTTCTGCCAGCGGATCATCCGGCCGCATTCCAACACACCAGTGATCGCAATCTGTGATCCGGATATAATCCAGCCCTTCGGTGTCCACCGGCTCCATGAATAATGCAATATCTACAAGTCCTTTGTTCATCATCTCATACACTGCATCTGCTGTTGCAGTATGCAATACAATCTGAACCAGCGGGTATTTTTCTTTATATGTTTTACATATCTCCGCCAATGTCTCCACCGCTGCAAATTCACCGCATCCAATGGTTATAGTTCCCTCTACAACATCTTCTTTTCCTTTCAGTTCCTCAAGTGTTTTTTCCTCAAGATTAAGGATCTCCAGGGCACGCCTTTTTAATAAAATCCCCTCTTCAGTAAGCGAAATTTTCTTCCCGCTTCGAATAAATAATGTTACTCCAAGCTCCTCTTCAAATGCCGCCATTTGTCTGGATAGCGTTGGCTGGGTAATATGCAATTGTTCTGCTGCTTTTGTAAAGCTCTGTTCTTTTGCTACTGTCAAAAAATAGCGTAATAGTCTTAATTCCATGTTTTTATATTCCTACAATTTTTTTATTCTAACCATTCTATCATGTTGCATCCCAGACATCATCTATATCTTTAATGTGACATTTTACAGTCTTATGTGATAAGTTATTTCAGATAAATTTTCTCTATTCGTCGTTGCTCCAACTCGGCCCTAAGAATAATCCCAAGTGTCAGACAATAGTCCGGATCCCTCAGATCACTGCCAAGCATGGCAGTAATATGAGATAACCGATCGAGCAGAGTAGAACGATGCAGATAAAGCGCCGCAGCAGTTTTTGTAACAGAAAGATTATTGTCCAAATACACCCTCAGAGTATGTAAATAAGAAACCTGTGAACTGTCATCATGTTTCTTCAGGCGTTTCAGGCCTTCCGTATAATAAACCCAGCTTGGCCGTCCCGCCAGAGCACTGTTGAGAAGCTGCGGAAGCAAATAGTCCTGAAAATAGAATATGATAGAATTATCTTCCTGAGAAAGTCCGTTCTGCAACGCCGCAGAAGCCTGAAACCAGGCATGATTTCCATCGTAGAGATTGTTAAATGAGGAGGAAACACCACAAATGGCTCCAAGTTTTTCCAAAACGGAAGTCAGCGAATCCATTGATTCCTTTTGAACCTGATCAGCAGGCAGAAATTCTACAACAGCATCCTCAAATTCAAATGCAAATGATCCTGGATGTCGCTCCTCCAAAGCAGCAGAAAGATAGGTTCCTGAAAGATGACTACCGCTGGATTCCGGAATCAGCTTCATACAGATCCAATCATGCTTTCCATTTTCCATACTCAAAGCACGACGATATTCAAAATCAATACGCTGCCCGGAAATGACGCTGCGCAAGGCTCGTCGTACAGCGGTACGGGTACTGGACAAAATCGGATTCTGCTGAATAGCCTGTCGCAGAAGTTTGGAAAAGAAAACTGCCAATGCCCTGTCAGAGGACCTGAATGGACGAGATTCTTCAAAAACAGTCAGACATCCTAAGTATTCTTCCTGATCGAAAATATTTACAGAAAGAGAACGCTTTCCCTGTAATTCCAGCAACAGAGGTTCGCGAACATAGTTGGACATATCATGCAAAGACAGAAATGTTGCCATTTTCTCAACATCGAAAGATTGCGTATCCAATTGCAATCCCAATTGTTTTTTCAGGTACTCTTCCTCCGTCACTCCCAGATAGCGAAAATCCGAGCCTATAAGCAGCATTGGATTTTCAAAGATGCCTCTGCTGGCATCCAGCATTTGAGACAAAGCTGCACCATGGCGCAGGATGAACCAGAGCCTTTCCTCCCAGGTATCATATTGATTGAATACCTCCTGCACCAAATTGAATATTCGAAAAATGTCCTGGCTGCCATGTATAAGAATAACGCTGCACCGCTCATAGTAGGCATTAAGATTCCAGTGTTCTCCCAAACATACCAGACAGACATTTTCTCCCAACTCTGGTGTCTGTGGTAAATGATCTGCAGAACAGACATAGACACTATTTTCCTCAAAGGACTGAGATCGATCCAGATAAAATTCCGGTCGGTTCAAGATCAGTGTACTGTTCTTCCTGCCATGAAACAAAACTCCTGTCAGTTCTTCTTTCAGCCTCCAATAAAGAATATCCGCGCATAACTTCATAACCAGCCTCCCAAATTATTCTAAAAATATTATAATTTTTCAAAAAAAAGCTGTCAAGATATCACCCATACGTTTTGTATGGGTGGCATCTGTTTTATATGCATTATTCACAAATAATGTCCATATAAATTGTATGGTTTTTTAGAATACAAATTGTATGTAAAGAAGAAGATAAAAACCATCTTTTTGTAGAATGTTCGATGCAGTATTTTTTGACTATAATAAATCAAAACAAAAGTAGACAGGAGGTATACCATGCTAAAAGAAAAACTGGAGACGAAAAAATGCTTTTCAACTGCCTGGGGCAGACTAATTACGGAGGAAGAAGCCTATCGACAGCTGAATCGCCAAATTGCCGCTATGACTGCCAATCTTTTTCAGGTCATGCGCATTTTTGAACCTAACTGGGAAAAACGCACCGCAGCCATCTGCAATATTGCCAATATGATGAATATGGCAGTTGCAGGAAGCCCCGATGAACAGAAAAACTATGTTAATGCTGCTCTCTATGAAGCATTTAACATCCCGGAGCTTTGTGAAAAATCCAGCTGGCTTGGTGGCATTACCGGTGACTCCGGCGATGAATGGGAAAATATGGCCGGTCGAGTAATACAGTTTACCCGAAATCGAGTGGAAAAAGAGCTGGATACCTGTCCCTGGGATATTGTGGGCAGCGAACTGTGCAATATGACCACCAGTATGTTCACTGCAAACTTCGATCTGGCTTCTTCCAACGGAACAGAAAACGAAGTGGCACTGAATATGTGCCAGGCACGAGGCTGTGGTAACAAGCACTGTCGTGTCGTGGCAGAACGACGGGATGTCTATGGACTGCCGAAGCAGGATTGGCTGGAACATATGCAGCAACCTGTAGATCCTATTCATGATACGCCTCGAGAACGCATGGTCAAAGATGGTCAGTGTCTGCGTAATGGTCAATACACACAGAACTTCGGCGAGGAAACATCGCTGGAAAAAGCATATCACTGGGTTGCGCAAATGGGCTGGGTATGGTCTATCCAGTTCCCAATGATGGCTATTAAAGAGATGGCGCCTGATGAAGATGAATTCATGCGAGTATTCCGCATTATCTTTGCTACTGCCGGTAAAAATCAGTTTATCGATCCCTTTGCAAAAGAAGGTCTGCGGAGTTTTCTGGGCATTCCTCATGATATGGACGAGAACGACGGCCGTATTCTCGGCGGATATATCCGCTATATGCTGGACGTACAACAGGTCCCCTATGAGATGGTTCGCTGGACCAAGGATGAAACCTGGATCAAGGTCAAATCAGAGGACTTTACTGCCCGTTATGAGATGGCACCTCTGGATGAACTGGTAGATGCCTACGAGGCACAGTGGAATGGTGCAGCTAAAACGCTGGTCAGCACGGAATGGTCCTGTGTAATCGAAAATCGTGACGAAGAAGAAATGTACATCAAGGTCATCCGCAAGGAAGACTCGCGAATGCTGTAAAGGAGGAGGACAAAATATGCTGTTTAGAGAAGATAACGTCGCACGCGCAGACGCTGATGCTATACGTAAGGGTGTGGGATTTTACCGCTGGACACACGATATCGTAGAGATTACCGGCAAAGACGCACTGGAGGTTCTTCAAAAGATTTATATCAGCAACATTTCCAAAGTTGCTGTCGGACGTTCAAAATACACTGCATCGCTGGATGAAAACGGTGAAATCATTGACGATGTGATCGTCATGCACATGGCAGATGGTCTGTACTGGGTCTCCGACCTCTATGGACCACGTTTGCTACCGTGGATTGAGAAGCACAAAGGTACAGCTGATATTCAGACAAAAATCATCACCTATGACTGGGATATGTATGCCATACAGGGACCTGATAGTATCAATGCGATGAATGCCATGTTAGATAAACCGATTGACGAACTCAAACGGTTTGGCATCTGCGAGCGTAAGATTGGCGATATTCCTGTCTATATTCACCGTTCCGGCTTCACCGGTGAAAATGGCTATGAAATCTATTCTGCATTTGATAAGAGTGCAGAAATTCACAATTTAGCACTGAAAGCTGTCGAAGCTGTCGGAGGACGTGAACTTCAAACTCTTGAAGTCTATGTCCGATCTATCCCAATGGAAAAAGGCTTCGCGCTCAAACAGGACTTTAAGCACCTGAGTCCATATGAGTGTGGACTCGGATGGGCCGTTGCCGCTGATAAAGATTTCATTGGTAAAGAGGCAGCACTGGCGCGTAAAGAACATCCGAAATATCGTATGGTCGGTCTTGAATTTTCACGTGAATCAACAGAAGATATCTCCATCTGGGAGCGTGTATACTGGTACGGTGTGGAAGTCGGCCGCTGTGCACAGACAATCTACGGCTATACAGTCGACAAAAACATTGGTTTTGCCACCGTCCGCGCTGACATACCCGATGGTGCGGAGCTGACCGTTGGCTGCAATGATTCTCCGGCCATCGTGGTAAACAAAGTTTTCTGCTGAGAAAGGAGGACATTATGGGAAGATTAGATGGAAAAGTCTGTATCGTAACAGGTGCATCTGCAGGTATCGGCCGTGCCACAGCAGAACTGTTCTGCCGTGAAGGTGCCAAGGTCGTGGCGGTTGCTCGCCGCGAAGAGCGTCTTAGAGACCTGGCCGAAGAATGCAGCGAACTACCTGGCGAGATAATCTGGCATGCAGGTGATGTCGGTGATCCGGCAACTGCTGTAAACATGGTAAAAAAAGCAGTGGAGACATTCGGAAAACTGGATATCGCCGTAAACGATGCCGGTATCATGGATGACAACACCGCTATTGCGGACATGTCTGACACAATGCTTATGGAAACATTCCGCATCAACACATTTGGTCTCATGTATGGAATGCGTGAAGAATGCAGACAGTATCTTGCACAGGGCAACGGTGGCGTAATCGTCAACATCTGCTCCGTCGGCGCAACACACCAGACTTCCGGTGCTGCCTACTGTGCAAGCAAGGGTGCTGTGCTGGCAGCAACAAAAAACACAGCATTCATGTACATGGAAGAAGGCATCCGCTGTAATGCACTTTCACCCGGTGGTGTCGTAACTGACATTCCTCTGGTCATGCCTCCTTCCGACGAGTTCGGCTTTGGCCGAACCAGCATGCTGCTGAACTTCTCCGGTGAGCTTGCTATGCCGGAGGACTTGGCTGACGCAATCCTGTTTCTCGCAAGCGACCAGTCCCGCTATGTTAACGGTGAAGAACTTAAATGTGACGGCGGCTGGACATGTTTCTAAAAAATAAGGGAGGATATATATGAGTCTCACCGAGCGACACAACAACAGAAAATATCATCCGCATCAATGCAATTGGAACCGTCAATATGGTCAAAGGTGAGTTTTTCCGCGCTGGTCTGGCCTATGCCATGTCTAAAAAGTTTGTGATCTACTTCACACAGAAAAATGTTTCCAGATTTGAGTTCAAAAAAAGAAACAGTCTCCAAATTGGAGGCTGCTTCTTTTTTGAAGATTATTCGATTGCCTGAAGCTCTTTTTCCAGTTCTTCCAGATGTGGTTTCAAAAATGCCGACTGCGGGAAAGATGCCAGTTTCCGTAAGGTCAGACCACCAACCAGTTTCATCTGTGGATTTTTTGAAGCGTCAGGGCTGTACTTATCCAGAACTGCTGCCGCTTCCGGATTTTTCAGGATATCCTTTACTTTGCTGTCAAGTGAAAATGCCATAACGCTTACCTCCTGCCGTATATTTTATGGTAATATTATACAAAATATCGGGCAGGAATCATAGCCTACAAAGTGCATGTTTTACAATCATCTTAATCCTTCACTCTAACGGTTATCCAGTTTTCCATATTTTTTCCAATCCAGTTTCCATTACATTTCACGCCTCCTCCGATTTCACATAACCAGACTGTTTTTCTTACTCTGTTTGTGATAAAATCACAGTAACTTCAGAAGCTTTCCCATTGTTTTCTTTTTACTGGAGGATTTTTCAATGCAGGAAATACATCATTTTTTTCACTCATTATTCAGTCTCACCCTTGATTTTCGTGTCCGGCTGTTTAATATCCTGGCTTTAGGAGGCACTGTGATCAGCCTGATCATGGCCCTTCTCAGTCTAGGAACCGGTTCCTGGGGAAATGTCCTGATCAACCTTGTGCTGGTCGCCGTCTCAGGAGGACTTTTTCTTTATTCCTATTACAGTGAGAAATATCAACGATGTTATCTGATCACCATTGTCATGATTTTTCTGATCGTTTTTCCGGTGATGTTTTTTACCAGCGGCGGATATCATGGCGGTATGCCGGCTTTCTTCGTGTTTGCCATTATTTTTACCGTGCTGATGCTGGAAAAAAGACGGGCTCTGATCGTTTCTCTGCTGGAGATTGTCCTATATATAGGACTGTGTCTGGTCGCATACCATTTTCCGCACATTGTAACTCCTTTTGCTACGGAAGTAGACCGGCTGGCAGATATTCTTCTGGCATTTGTCTCTGTAAGTACTGTCTGTGGCATTGTTCTCTATTTTCATCTGAAGGAATATAACCAGCAGCAGCTCCTTCTGGAGGAACAGAACCGGCGGCTGCGCTCCCTTGACAATGCCAAGTCTA
Source organism: Blautia obeum ATCC 29174 (assembly GCF_025147765.1). Taxonomy (NCBI): domain Bacteria; kingdom Bacillati; phylum Bacillota; class Clostridia; order Lachnospirales; family Lachnospiraceae; genus Blautia; species Blautia obeum. The sequence continues at coordinate 1,099,065 of NZ_CP102265.1, read as the reverse complement.
CTTTCCTGACCACCGTTGCCCACGAGATCAAAAATCCTCTGAGTTCCATCTCCCTCCATGCCCGGGACACCTCCGAGCTCCTTGAGGAAGAACCTCTGGATTTCTCTCTTATGCAGGAAAATCTCCGCACCATTGAACAGTCGGTAATGCGGATCGACCGGATCGTGCTGGATTTGATGGATACCGTTTCCATTGAGCAGGGACGGCTGGCCCTTTCTCTTGTACCATCAGATCTGGGAGCACTTTTACATTCTGTAGAAAAAGATTTCAGCAGTCATCCAAGTTCCGGGAATAACCAGCTGGTCCTTACGATACAATCTGACCTCCCGGAAATCTCTGCAGACCCGGAACGGCTGATCCAGGTTATCACCAATCTGATCTCCAATGCAGATCGTCACACTCAAAACGGAACCATCACCATTTCCCTTACAGGCGAACCGGGCTGGCAGACCATCTGCGTTTCCGACACCGGAACCGGCATGTCAGAAGAAATGCGAAAAAACGCGCTCAAGGGTTATGTTTCTGCAGATAAAGATTACTGGCGGCACGGCATAGGCCTCTATGTCTGTCATCAGATCATCACTGCCCACGGCGGCAAAATATGGCTGAAAAGCCAAGAAGGTGAGGGAACTCAGGTGTTCTTCTCACTTCCGGAGGAGGAGTCATAAATATATGAATGAAAATAAATCGCTTATCCTTATGGTTGAGGATGAAGAACAGGTGCTGAATACCAACTGCCGGATGCTGCGGCGCCGTGGCTACGATGTTCGCACTGCGCAGACAGTCTCCGAAGTCTATCATCAGCTTGAAGAACAGCTGCCGGATCTTCTCATCCTGGACATTATGCTTCCGGACGGAAACGGCCTGGATATCTGCCGCCACTTCCGCGAAAAAACCATGAACCCTGTTCTTTTTCTCACAGGAAAAAGCGATATCCGCGATAAGGTAGAAGGGCTTCAGCAGGGAGGCGACTATTATCTCACCAAACCTTATAATTTTGACGAATTTCTGGCCGTGATCCAGATGCTTCTGGAACGCCAGAAACGAATAGAAGAAAAAATAAAAGAAAAATTTCAGGCTTCCCGCCAGATCACCATCGGAAGCCTGCGGCTGGATCTTTCGGACGGTCACGCATATCTCAATAATACCGACACAGGTCTTACCCGTACCGAATTCTCCCTGCTGCGTCTCCTTGCCGAAAACCAGGAGAAGATTTTTTCTGCAAAGGAGCTCTATGAAGCAGTATGGGGCAGCTGTGCGGGAACAGATACCAGCACAGTACGGCGGCATATCTTTAATCTTCGTGTCAAGATCGGTGCCGAGGATACCGATGAATATGACATTGTCTCGGTTTATGGTAAGGGATATCTTTTTACCTGCCGGTAAATGTCTCTTTTTCTTCACATTTCTGAATATCAGAATCTGTCTGTTACAATATACTTAACAGACAAGTTCTTTTTATCAGGAGGTGCCTATGCATAAAAAAATCTTATTTCTTTTAACAGGCTTGATTGCTCTTTCCATATCTGCAATCCCAGCCCTCGCTTCTGACCCTCCAACTGATGATGGTCAGTACATCTGGCAGGATGAAAACGGAGATTACTGGTACCGCAATGGTTCCGAGGATGAATATATCGGCGAAGGTAATTATGCCCCTGATCCGGATTCCGGTGAGCTGATGGAAGGCAACGATGCCGGCTGGACCGAACAGGACGGTTATTTTGAACCTCATTATTATTATGAGGATGGCAGTGTGTGGCTGGAGGACGCTACCGGAACCACTTATATTGGCTCCAGAGATAAATACTATATTGATGACTACGGCAATCTTCAGGAATATTCCGAATCAGAAGCTGCTTCCTCCTCCGGGGATTCTTCAGAAGAATACTCTAAATCAGAAAAGCGTGGCGAACTTCATATGCGGGTTGGATTCACTGCTGATGATACGATCAGAGAATCCATGCCTGAAAAAGAAGGTTATTTCGAGCAACGTTCCGTAAATGAGGGAAAAAGTACTGCCTTTGCTTTAAAAGTAGCTAATTCTTCTCTGGAGGATTCTTCCCTGAAGGGTTTTCTGGCAGAATACTATCCGGTAAAGGGTGAGATCATCACTCAAAAGGATCTTACCTTTGAATCTTATCCTGCTACGAAATATCAATATTTAACCGCAGTCAACGAAGAAGAAAAAAATGTTGATGCGCTTGTATGCCAGACTGACGATTATACATTTGGACTTTTTATCCTGACTCCGTCAGACACCTATGATAAGACCGCTGAAAAGGAAGCTGCAGAGCTGATCAAATCCATAGATTTTGTTTACGCAGAGAATGTGGATATGGCCATGACGGATTACTTCCAGGTTCTTACTCCGGAGCGTTGGAAATATCTCTGCCATTATGAAACGACCAAAACCGAAAATGGTGGATATAAACTGACTTATTACAATGAGGATGTTCCTGTGCTGACCCTGGAAGCCAGATATTACGATGGTGAAGACCAGCCTTTGGACAGTGTATGGCAAGGCTATCTCGGCCGCATCGAAACAGTCGATGGCAAAAAGTATGATCTTATGTCCACCATCAGCCAGTACTCTGAAGATGCCTCTGACGAATGGAAAGAAATGTATGACACCTGTCTGGATACCATAAACGGAATCCGCATGATGGATGGCTGTTCCCTGACCGAAGGAAGCCATATCTGATTTCCCGGTCCCCTCTGCCGTTATTTTGCAGACCGGAAAATCTATAGCTGTATCTCAACCGCAAAAGACACATCATATTTACACAAAAGAAGCTGCAGAACTTGAGTCTTCATTGTTCTGCAGCTCCTTTGTATTATTCTGTCCATCATCCACATCATTGATTCCTGCAATAAAGGTTTCAATGAGCTACTCACTTAATTATATATTTTGTGGTGAAAACAGAGAAAATTTCTATTTCTTCTTTACGTGTTTATAAGTCTTTTACAAACTCCACTGCATTTTGGATATCTTTATCATCCGGATGTCCTTTTGCAATACCTCCAACCAGTTTGAAGGGACCAAATGTATCATATCCTTTGCATCCAAATTTCCCTACTACGCTGGCATGTTTTTTATCCAGAATCTGCTCTATGGATCTATAATTCGCACTTCCACCATAAGTGCAGATCAGGAATACCTTTTTGTCATCTGACAAATTCTTTTCTGCAAATTTTAATATCGACTGATGAAATTTCGAAAAATAGATTCCTGATGCAAACCCGATCATATCATAACTTCTCAGATCTGCATCTGACTGTTTTACTGCATCAATCAAATCAACCTGACATCTTTCTGCTATGCTTTTTACTATTTTTTCTGTATTTCCATGATGTACTGATGCATATACGATTGCTTTTCTCATATCTATACCCTTTCTATCCGCTCAACAAAAGAATTATACCATCATTTGTCAGCTTGTAAATCTGTTTCATTACAGGCAATCAGCTCAAAATGATTTCGATTTGTTTTTATAAAGCCTTCTTTTTGTAACTTTGATATCTCCGTAGACATTGCCGCACGGTCTATGCAAAGATAATCTGCCAGCTGCTGCCGGTCAAAGGGAATGTCAAAAGATAACGACGAACGTCTGATGGATTCTGCCGACAAATATGACAATAGTTTATCCCTTGTCGTTCGCTTGCCAACATGAGTAATCTTATCGTTCAGGATTAGTATCTTATTTGCCAGGACACTGACCAGGTTACGTATCAGCTTCTGATGATGCTCACACGCAGTTTGACAAGTAACCAAAAGCCTTTGGACATTTAAGAAAATAATCTCACAATCCTCATCTGCTGCCACACTGATATTCAGAACAGCTCCCAGGCTTGCCGCATATGGTTCTCCAAAAAAATCTCCGGCATGACATTTCGACAGAATATTCCGATGTCCCCAAAGATCTTCCTGCATTACAAGAACACAGCCCGACACCACAAGGCCCATTACCTCAGTAGAATCTCCTGCTCTGAAAATATAAGAAGCTCGTTCTTTTGAAATTACGGTTGCATTTACACAATGCAATATGGATAATATCTCGTTATCACTAAGACCTTTAAAAAATGGACTGTTTCTTAGAATAGGCAAATATTTCTCCAAAATCGTTCCTCCTGTTGGAAATCAAACATACAAGTTGTATTTATCATACTATAATTTTAGCAGAAACAAAAGTTAAATACTATTGACGGAGGATAAAATGATAAGAAAGATTATCAGGATTGATAAAGACAAATGTAACGGCTGCGGTGCCTGTGCAAGTGCCTGTCACGAAGGTGCTATTGATATCATTAACGGAAAAGCCGAACTGGTAAGAGAACATTTCTGTGACGGACTAGGCGATTGTCTCCCAGAATGTCCCACAGGCGCCATTTCTTTTGAAGAAAGAGAAGCCCCTGAATATGATGAAAAAGCCGTGCAAGAAGCACAGAAAAAAACACTTCAGAACTGGCCGGTACAGATTAAACTGGCACCTGCAAATGCGCCATATTTTAACGACGCTAAGCTTTTAATCGCAGCCGATTGTACTGCTTACGCATATGCCAGTTTCCATCAGGATTTTATTCGGAATAAGGTGACTTTAATTGGTTGTCCAAAATTAGATCAGGTAGATTATAGCGATAAACTGACCGAGATTATTCAAAACAACAACATTCAAAGTGTGACAATTGTAAGAATGGAAGTTCCATGCTGTGGTGGTCTGGAAATGGCAGCAAAAAAAGCTCTTCAAAATAGTGGGAAATTCTTACCATGGCAGGTTATAACAATAAGTATTGATGGAAACATTATGGAATAAAGGAGGATACAACAATGGATAAAAAAATGTTTTGCTTTCAGTGTGAACAAACAGTCGGATGTACCGGCTGTACAGGAAATGCTGGTGTCTGTGGAAAAAAGGCGGATACAGCTAAATTACAGGATGAACTGACAGGTGCGTTGATCGGTCTTGCAAGAGCCGTCGATGGCGCAGAAACTATTTCTAAAAGAACCGGACAGGTCATAATTGAAGGACTATTTACCACAGTTACAAATGTGAGCTTTGATAATACAGCTATCGAAAAAACGATACGAAAAGTCAGAGCTGAAAAAGAACGACTGGTTCCTGACTGCGGCAGATGTCAGTCACCGTGCGGTAAAACAGACGAATACGACATGCAGCAGCTGTGGAATGCCAACGAAGATATTCGTTCCTTGAAGTCTCTGATTCTTTTCGGGATTCGTGGAATGGCAGCCTATGCCTATCACGCAAATGTTCTGAATTTCGAAGATGCCGAAGTAAATCGTTTCTTCTGCGAGGCATTATTTAAGATTGGCTATGAAGAAAGTATGGAGGCTCTGCTTCCTACAGTACTGAAAGTAGGGGAAATCAACCTGAAGTGTATGGCACTTCTTGACAAGGCAAATACAGAAACCTATGGAACGCCAGAGCCAACCGAAGTTACTCTTACCATAGAAAAAGGACCTTTTATTGTCGTGACTGGTCATGATCTGAAAGACCTGCAGCTTTTACTTGAACAGACAGAAGGAAAAGGAATCAACATCTATACCCACGGTGAAATGCTCCCCGCCCATGCCTATCCACTTTTAAAGAGATTCTCTCACTTAAAAGGACACTTTGGAACCGCATGGCAGAATCAGCAGAAAGAGTTTGATCATCTTCCTGCTCCTATTCTTTACACTACCAACTGTCTGATGCCGCCAAAAAACAGCTACGCTGACAGAGTATTTACAACAGAAGTAGTTGCTTTCCCAGGTGCTGTTCATATTGATGAAAAGAAAGATTTTACGCCGGTTATTGAAAAAGCACTGGAACTGGGTGGTTACAAAGAAGATCAGCTACTCACAGGCATCAATGGCGGAACAAAAGTAACAACCGGTTTTGGTCATGCAGCCATCCTGTCTCATGCGAATACTGTAGTAGAAGCTGTAAAATCAGGTGCAATCCGCCATTTCTTCCTGGTTGCCGGCTGTGATGGTGCTAAACCAGGCCGAAACTATTACACAGAATTTGTAAAGCAGACACCTTCCGACAGTATCGTCCTCACCCTGGCATGTGGAAAATTCCGTTTCAATGATCTCGATCTGGGAGAAATCGGTGGTCTGCCACGACTGATGGATATGGGTCAGTGTAATGATGCTTATGGTGCGATCCAGGTTGCTGTGGCACTTGCAGATGCATTTGGATGTTCTGTAAATGAGCTTCCGCTTTCCTTCGTTCTCTCCTGGTATGAACAGAAAGCAGTCTGTATCCTACTGACACTTTTACACCTGGGTATCAAAAACATTCGTCTTGGTCCTTCTCTTCCGGCATTCCTGTCTCCTAATATTCTGAACTATCTGGTGGAAAATTATGGTATTGCACCTATTACTACACCAGAAGAAGACATCAAAGCACTGATGAATCATAGCAAATAAATTTTTCAAGATCTTTATATAGAATCAACAAAGCCGATACCGGATTCCAAAATCCTGCATCGGCTTTATGATTATAATTGTCTTTTTTATTATCTGTAATATATACCGCTCCAGTAAATATTGTCTTTCACGATTGTTTCAGGTGGAAGCTCTACACCATCCAATGCCCATTTTTTATATTCTGCAAAACCCACTCGGTCTATAATATACCCCACATGTTCCTTACCGCCAGGCGCATTTGGATCAATATATTCTTTCACAAATTTATAGGTATTCAGGATAACTTTGATGATGGTGTCTTCATCTGCCCAGATCAGAAAATCTTCTCCCAGACGTGGATTTTTCTTTCCTGTTCGTCCCATAAGTGTCAGACGATAGTATTTTTTTGCACTTCTGGTCCATGCTCTGGTCGGACATTTTGTTACACAAACTCCACATCCCACACATTTTTCCTCATTGCGCACGATTCGATAGTTTTCCATCTTTAATGCATCCACCGAAAGCTTATCACAGCCTTTTACACATGCACCACAGGAAACGCAGCGGTTAGGGTCATATTGTGGCTCTGTCATACCAATAATTCCAAAATCATGCATCCTTGCTTTGATACAATCATTGGCACAACCTGTAAGTGCAATTTTAAAATGAAGATCATTAGGAAATATAGCCTTTTCAATTCTCTTTGCAAAGGCTGCTGTATTATAATTTCCAAAAGGACAGACTCTGTTTCCGATACATGCACAGACATTTCTGGTTCCTGATGCCGGATACCCGGTACCTGCTTCATTTTGATTGATCTGAAGATTATCAATGATCGGTTGAAGCATCTCATTAACTTCATCCATATCTTCCATATGGATTCCTTCAATTTCAAATCCCTGACGGGTGGTAACATGAATCTGGCCATTTCCATATTTTCTGGCAATATCTACTATCTGCTGCATGACATCCGCATTACAGCAGCCTCCCGGAACACGCACTCTGGAAGCCGTAAGCCCACGGACTTTTGATACACGGAAGGCATTTTTCTTCAGTTTCTTTGTATTGATATCCATTATATTTTCCTCCCTAATCAAACAGTTTTTTACCTTCTGAATAACAGAATACCGGCCCATCCAGACAAATATATGTGTCATTCATTCGGCAATGCCCACATTTACCAAGTCCACAGCACATTTTTCTTTCCTGTGATATCCAAATTTGTTCTTCCTTCATTCCCAGTTTAAAAAACTCTGCCACTGCAAATTTCATCATAATCGGCGGTCCGACAACAATAGCTGCAGTTTCATGAATGTTATCCAATTCAAGTTCCGGAATATATTTTGTAACTAGCCCCGTTCTATAGAAAGGGTCATCGGATGAGTCCACCGTCAGGACCAGATTCATCTGCTGTTCCCATCTCCTCAGATCGTCACGGAATAAAATATCTTCCGGAGATTTAAATCCAAGTATTGTATGTAATTTTTTTACCTCATCCGGATGCTCACCGAAGTAACTGATCACACCTCTCACAGGAGATACTCCTGTTCCACCAGCTACCACGATCAGCTCTTTTCCCTGATAATTCTCCTTTTTAAACCCGTTCCCATAAGGACCACGCATAAAAAAGCTGCTTCCCTCATTTAATTCAAAAATCTCTCCGGTCACCTTACCAACCTTACGTATCGTCAGATCAACATAATCTTCTCCTATACCACTGACCGAAATAGGTGCCTCACCATATTTTGGAATAGAAACTTCAAAAAACTGTCCTGGTCTTACTTCACCCACATATGTCATACGAAATGTATATTCTGTCTCTGTATGCTTCACGATTTCTTTTATCTTAGATAAGAAAGGAATATATTCATTTGTCATCTTATTTTCCCTCCTTTTCTTTCAGTTTCTGAAGGCATGCAACATAGGAAATATATTCCGGACAGACATTTTCACAACGTCCACAGCCGACACACATATGATATCCAAATCTTTTCTTATAATCTGCAACTTTATGTAATACCTTAAAGCGCATTCTTTCACCCTGGCTCTGACGGAAGCTGTGTCCTCCTGCAATGTCAGAATATCCATCCACCTGACAGGAAGCCCATACGCGGCGCCGCTCTCCTGCCTTTGGATTATCTTTATAAAAAATATCCTGCATAGTAAAACAGGTACATGTCGGACAGACAAAATTGCAGCGACCACAGCCAATACAGCGGCTGCCATATTCCTGCCACATAGAATCCTGATGAATTATATCTGGAAGATTCTCCGGGATCTCTACATGAATCTCATTCTTTTCCACAAAATTCAGTTTCTCCTGTGCATTCTGTCCATAATCCCATAATAATACTTCCAGTTCTCTGCATCTCAGTTCCATATAGCAGCCCTTTTCATCCGGAAAAATATACATATCATATTCTTCACAACGATTTGTACCCATACTTACACAAAAACAATTTTTACCGGATTCCTTACACCCCATCACAGCAAAAACTGTATTTTCCCGCATTCTTCTGTAATAATAATCCTCTGCACCGTTTTTCAGATACATCTCATCCAGACGTTTCAAAGCATGAAAATCACAGCTTTTCAAAAAAATCAATCTCTGTCGTGCCACTCCATCTGCTGTTTTCATTTCATCCTCTGTAAAATAAAGAATCGTCTCTGAGACTGGAAACAGCACTTCCTTGAAACTGTAATCCGACTTCTGATCCCAGACAAGTTCTTCCCAGCTGTTCAGCAGACCATAACGAACTATATCTGTATCTGAAAAGCATCCTGTTCCCTGATAAATTTTCGGTCCATACACATCATAGGATTTCTGCAAAATCTCAAAAATCGTCTGCATCTCATCACTGTTGAGTCGTTTTCCCATCAGATACCCCTTTCTCATAATCACATTTTATAAAATTCTGCAAGACCATCAGAATCCGTCAATATAAACCGCTTATTGCCATAACGGATCAGACCTCTATCCGTAAGAACTTTACAGGCACGAGACACATTTTCCCTTGGTGCCCCAACTAAGTCCGCCATCAGGGTAATAGTAAGATCAATATCTATCATCACCCCGTCTTCCGTATCCACACCAAAATCACGACCTAGCTTCCATAATTTTGCAGCTATTTTTCGCTCCATCTGCATGTTTCCGGTCGTATTTTTTAACTGGTGACCCATTCGCCAGAGATTTCTTTCATATTCTCTCAGAACAGCTCTTGTTAAAGCATGGCTCTGCTCCATAAGCTGAAGGAATTGTTCTTCTGCAATTTCTATTACCTTCACTGGACAGACAGCCTCACAAAAAAGTGCATTTGGCTTTTTGCTTACAATACTCTGATTTAAAAGCTGTCCTTTTCCCAGGATAAAAATCACCTTTCTATTTCCGTGCTTGGTCAGATTGTAAAGCATCACTTCCCCAGAATACACGAAATATACTGTTTTCGTTCTGCTGCGTGAATGAAAAATCACTTCCTTTTTCTTATATGAAACAACCTTACTTTCATTAAGCAGATTCTGCAGAATATCCTTTGGTATTTCTTTAAAAAAATCCATATTCTCCAGTTCTCTGATCGTTATCTGTCCCATTTTATCAACCTCGCTGGCATAACTTTTACAGTCATTGATAATAAACTGCTTCTGTCTTGCTTTCCTTTTGTATTATAATTAAAAAGTTTATCATTTTCCGTGATGTATGTCACATTAAAAAAAGACGTAAGTTTCCCTACGTCTTAATTCTGCCAGTTTCATCACTCAATTATACCCTCTTATCATATTCTTCCACTTCTGTCCGCGTTACTCGTTTTATATTCTGTTTTTTCAGACGCAAATAGACATATTCGCGAAAAATAGTATAAAACACCGATACAGTCGGAATAAAAATGAGCATACCTACTATTCCCATAAGATTTCCACCGATTGTCACTGCCGCCAGCACCCAAATCGACGGAAGGCCAACAGATCCGCCAACAACATGCGGGTAAATCAGATTACCTTCAATCTGCTGTAAGAGTAAAAATATAATAATAAATAAAACTGCTTGTTTTGGACTTACCATGAAGATCAAAAAAACACCCACTGCACATCCAATAAAAGCTCCAAAGATAGGAATCAATGCCGTAAATGCAATAAAAAAGGTCGCTAATCCACTTGCAATGGAACCTAATGCTGACATTGTTGTGTTCATCATATTTCCGGCTCCGCTCCCAAGAATACTTATCCCCCATTTGATTGCCTGGTCAGGATTAAACTGAAGTTGATTTACCAGTTTCATGATCTCCTGGTTATCATGTGAAAACTCACGGATCCAGTTTTTCATCTGTGGGATAAAGTCAGCAATACTTGTCATCAGATTTCCCGTTGTCTGTGTAAGTTGTGGAATTACTCCAAATATAACCAAACCAATCACACTGACCAGTAATATAATTGTAAGAAACAAACTTACCGGTCTTGCTAATTTTTTAGCCAATTTATTGTTTTCTTTTGTCTTTCCAAGAATTATCTTTTCCAAAAAGCTCATTGGCACATTGATCACAAATGCAATTGCGCCACCAAGTGCAAATGCTCCCTGCAAACATTTATTGTTGAAGAATACTTTTGTGAAAATGACCGGATGATCTGATTTGCAGTTGAATCCATGAAACAGTCGAGCAAGGCAAAGAGTTCCAAACGCATATGTACTTCCGAGCAATGCACCGTTCTGATGATATCCTGTTAAGAATCCAATCATTGTCATAGCTCCAATCACAAAACCTTCCAGACCGATCTTACTAAGAAAATCTTTTGTCAGTATCGATTCATCTGCTGATCTTGGCTTCTCATTCATCACTTCACTTCTATGTGGTTCCATTCCTAATGCAATTGCCGGAAGGCTGTCTGTCAAAAGGTTAATAAACAGCAGATGTACCGGGGCAAATGGAACTGGTAATCCTGCAATTGATGCACAAAGAACTGCTAAGATTGCGCCAAAATTTCCAGATGATTCTTCTCTCGGCGGATCCATCATCGCGATCAAGCCAAGAATACCAGGTGATTCTCATCTTTTATAGTTAAAGTGTGATTCTCTGGAATTTCACGATAAGTAAAATCCAATACTCGCAGACCTTCCATCGAAAACTCCTGGTTTTGACGTTGGATTTTATCTTTTACTGTCTGTTGATAAATTTCTTTCATCACTTATGCCTCCTCTTTTCATAAATGTCTATTGGATTTTTATGCAATGAAAGATCTTTTCGATAAAAATGTATAAAAAAAGAAACCTTTATTGCATAACAAAAATGCAATAAAAGTCTCACCATTTTCTTGCGACACCGGATGTTTTCACCGTACTGACGATACCACAAACGCACATTTTAAAAGCGTAGGTTACTCCCCTTTATTTGGTACAATCATATATCAAATCAATATCACTGTCAAGAAGTTCCTAAGCCTTGTAAATCAGACATTCTTCAAAAGAGTTCTTATATAATTATTTTTCTATGAATTATACGCATTTGCAGGTCTTTCCCACACAAAAAACAACTTTCATAACCCAAATCAGTATATCGTGGTTCATGTAATACAGGCACTTGTAGATCAATCATTGCCAGTGTTATTTCTATAACATCCTCATCCGTCCTTGTTTCAAGAATAATTTGTTTTGTTTCCATTCGTATTTTCATCTCTTTTCTGTAGACAAATTTTGAAAAGTTATCTGGACTTTATCTTATCAAAAAATAAGAGTCCGATTACCATTACCACGGGAAAGATCAGGCCGACCAACATACCGCTCCTTATATTATCTCCCGCCATCTGGGTTACTCGTCCAACAATACCAGGACCGATGCTTCCTCCCAGATCTCCAGCCATGGCAAGAAGTGCAAACATTGCAGTACCACCTGCCGGAAACTTCTTAGATGAGATACTTAATGTACCCGGCCACATGATTCCAACAGAAAAGCCACACAGGATACATCCTGTAAGTCCTACTACAGGATTTAAAAAGAGTGATGCAAGAACATAACATACTACGCATAATGCACCTGAACCAAGCATGAACTTTGACAGATCTACTTTTTCTCCGTATTTTCCATATAGTATTCTGCTGATTCCCATGGAGACAGCAAATAAACATGGTCCCAGAAGATCTCCCATTGTTTTGCTTAAGCCAAGCGCTGCTTCAGCATATGCAGAAGCCCATTGTGCCATAGATAATTCAGAAGCACCGGAACATACCATCAAAATAATAGCAATCCAGAATAATGGTGTTTTAAAAAGAGCTGATATACCCATTCCTTCGTCCTCATCTACAAGATATTCAATAGGACAGGTTGCAAAATTATAGATATTTACTGTCGGAATCAAGGCTAACAGAACTGCCAGCCATTTCCAGCTGTCGATTCCAAATACTGCAAAGAAAATTGTTGAAACAAGAATTGTTCCTACTGCTCCCCAGCAATAAAAAGAATGAAGCAAGCTCATAGTTGCTTCTTTATTATCAAATGGACATGCCTCAATGATCGGGCTGCAAAGCACTTCAATAAGCCCGCTGCCAATTGCATATATAATTACACTTATTATAATTCCTGCAAAAGGATTCGGGAGAATTCCCGGGAGAAAAGCAAGTCCTACAAGACCTATGGCTGAGCAGGCTTCTGAAGTTACAATACATATTCTGTACCCTATTTTATCAACAAATTTGGCACAAAATAAATCAACTATAAGTTGAGTAAAGAAAAAACAGGTGGAAATAAGTGCAATATTTCCAAGTGTAATATTGTATTCCGCGTGAAACTTCAAATATAAAAGCGGTGCGAAATTAGCAGCGATTGCCTGTGTTATAAATCCAAGATAACAGGCCAATTTGGTTTTTTTATAATTCTTCATGTAAGATGCTCCTTGAATAATATTTGTTTGTATTATATAATATGTGTACACTAATTTCATTGTAATTTTTTCATATTTTATTGTAATATATCGTATTGTTCAATTATATGAGGTATTAATAGCCATGAGTTTTCAAAATCAATTCACCAAAACAACAACGGATGCCAACTTAATGGAAACCGTCCATCATGGAAGCGCCGAGTATCCTTTTCGCTATTATTATGAAAACATAGCCCTGTTTGATTTTAAGTGCATCGACTGGCACTGGCACAGTGAGCTGGAATTTATATATATCGAAAGCGGAAATGTGGTTTTTGATATTGGTACGGTTCACTTTGAACTTAATGAGGGTAACGGCATAATGATCAATTCCAAAATTCTCCATCGATTACAATCCTCAAGCGATGCCATCATTCCCAATTTTCTGTTTCAGCCTTCATTTATTGCACCACAGGACAGTCTCATTTATAAAAAATATATCAATCCTGTAATTTCATCTTCTCTTGAATATCTCGTTTTTCAACCAGATATTCCCTGGCAGAAAAAAGCTCTTGAAATCATAAAAACAATAATTGCAGTACAGGAAACAGAATTTAACCGTGAGATTATTGTATCTATGTCAGTTCAGCAACTCTGGATATTACTTTTAGAAAATCTGACTTTTGATCAATTTGAAAACATGGGCGCTGTAATTTCCAGAACACGGCTTCAGCTGATGATGCAATACGTTCATGCACATTATTCGGAAAATATAACACTTGAGGATATTGCCAGAACTGCAAATATCAGCAAGAGTACTGCCCTTCATCTTTTTCAGAATAACCTTAAACTGACACCGGTTAAGTATCTTATCAACTATCGCCTTACACAAGCAGCGCTTCTTCTAATAAATACAGAAGAAAAAATAGCCACAATCTCTAATAACACCGGATTTAACAACGTAGATCATTTTTGCCGAACTTTCAAAAAAACATATAAGATGACTCCTACTGACTATCGAAACCAAGAAAGAGCACCAGTTTCCTGATGCTCTTTCTTGCAATTCTATATATGGATATTGCCCCTATAACTTCATCTTTTCGTACTCAAAAAAGATCCAGCATATTATCCAGATATATCTTTTCTCTGACATGAATCTGGTATTCTGGTCTTGTCATATAATACAGCAGGAATTCCAAAATCAGTGCACTTCCCAGCCCGCGTCCTTCAATCTTAAAATTAGAAAATCCCATTAGCAGATAAATATCTTTGATATCTGTCACACTAATAAATCCAGGATTTGCCATTGCTTTTGAAAAAAGATATCCCTCTCCGGAATCAGGTGCTGCACAAATATGTTCCTGACAATTTTCTCCCAGATTTTTCCGACTGACTGTTTCGTAACAGGCTTTTCTGTCCTTACATCCAAACCAGCAGCATTCATTACACAGGAATTCCACTTTTTCTTTTTGCTGTGTATTCATCTGATTTAACTGATCAAATTTTTTATTAAGACGAAAATCCGGTACTACATATCTGAATTCCTCTCTGTCTATTTCCTGTAAAAAATCACTGAAATTTGTCAGTACTTTTGTAGTTGATGAGACCAGATAAAGACCCGGATAGTTCTTTTGCAGATAATATGAAAGTAGATCCGAATGGATGATCACACCATTTTGAGGTTTATTGTTTTTTTCCAACAACGCACAGAGTTCATTGCATTTCCGATCCTGCAAGTGTTCTTCCCGCAAAAGTGAATTACTGAATGTCAGTCGGGCGGATATCTGATATTCCTGCATCAGATCCAGTACTTTTTCCGCATCTGCCTCTCCAAAGGATGTACGGCCTCCGCCCCAGATACAGTCTGACGGAGCCCCGTATATTGAACCAATCTCACACCAGTCATAGAAATATTCTCTATGTTCCCGGAACAACGGCAGAAATACTCGGTACAGTTCATAAAACTCAAATAGCCCCGGAAGATGGTAATATGCTCGTTTTTTCATGCTAGATCTCCCGACTGTCTTCTGACTTTTCTATAGAAAACCAATGTCAGCACTGTAGCGGCAATCCAGCCAAATGGCCATGCCATCCAGATTCCAGTACTTCCATAATTTCTGCTGAACATCAATGCAAATAGAATTCTGATGATCAGATCCGGCACAGTTGCAGCAACAAAATATGTCATTGCACCGGCTCCTCTGATGATTCCATCTGTCATCAGCTTTACTACGATCATAAGATACCAGGGTGCGACTATCCGAAGGAACTCCATTCCTGCTGTAATCGCTGCCCCACTCTCTGCATTCAGGAACAGTCCCATCATCCGTCTGCTGAATCCTACATACAGAACAACAAATGGTACAGTTGCCACCGCTGAGAGTTTCAGACCAGTCCGAAATCCCAGCGGTATTCTTTCTGCTTTGCCAGCGCCAATATTCTGGGCAGTATAACTTGAAAGGCAGGATCCCAATGTCATAAAAATATTAATAGCAAAAGTGTTCAGCTTAATAGCGCCTGAATAACCGGCAACAACTGCCGAGCCATAGCGATTGACAATATCCTGTACAAAAAGATTTCCGACACTTAGTACACTCTGCTGTAAAATACTTGGTACTGCAATTGCAAATATCTGAGTAAAATATCCTCTGTCGAAAAACGGCTGTTTTTCTTCTCCTGCAAAAGACCTGAGTCTGGAAAACAATGTCAACAGTGCAAGTACAGCTGAGATCCCCTGTGCGATAAAAGTAGCCCAGGCAACACCTGCAACTCCCCAGTGAAACTGAGCCACAAATATCAGGTCAAGGATAATATTGCCGGCGGATGATCCCAGTAGAAAATACAATGGAGTTTTGGAATCGCCCAACGCAGTAAATACACCAGTACATACATTATAAAGCATCAGAAAAATCATACCGAATACATATATTTTGAGATACAAAATTCCATCTGCCATAATATTCTGTGGTGTATGTATCCATTCCATCATATTACTGCTGAAGAAATATCCAAAAACAGTGAGTACCGCCGCAAGTCCGAGTGAAGAGACAAAAGCTGTCGTTACTGCGCGCTTTACTCCTTTTCTGTCACCTGCGCCAAATAATCTGGATACTACCACAGAAGCTCCCAGGTTCATTCCCACTGCAAATGCCATAAAAATAATTGTGATTGGATAAGAAGCACCTACAGCTGCAAGCGCATCCTCACCAGCGAATTTTCCTGCGATCATACTGTCCGCAATATTGTAGATCTGTTGAAACATCACGCTAAACATCATCGGAATCCAGAATCTCCACAATGTCCGGTCAGGATGCTCCTTAGTAAAATCTGTAATCATAATTGTTATACTCCTGAATGATTCAGGTGTTCTCACCTCAATCACCAGACTGTTTTTACTGTTTCTCTATTCTTTATTTTACTTTGCAATCTATTTCAGTTTAATTTTAAATCTTGCTTTCTTTCCACTTCCATCAAGTGCTGATGCAGTAATTGTTACTGTCTTTCCTTTTCCTGCTTTCAGTGCCTTTACCTGACCTTTTGATGTTACCGTTGCGTATTTATTGTTACTGCTGGTCCATTTTACAGTCTTGTATGCGCCGGATTTTCCACTGACTTTTGCTTTTAATCTCTGGGACTTATTTATTTTCATTGTTTTTTTGCCTGAGATTGTGATCTTTGTTACCGGATTCTTTGTCGCAGTCAGTTTATATGTAGCCTTTGCATTTCTGTTATTCTTCAATGCAGCAGTAATCACAACCCTCTTACCACCGGTTTTCTTTTTAAATGTTACGACACCGCTACTGTTTACAGTTGCTACTTTCTTATTACTGGAAGTCCAGATCAGATTGGATGGATTAACAACTCCTGAAGAAGTTTTTACCTGCAGTTTTGTTTTCTTTCCCACTGCTACTTTTCTCGTAGTACCTGTAATAGTCAGTTTCGGCTGGCTGGAAGTCACATTGGTTGTAGTACTGTTTTTCTCCCAGATTGCTATATAAACAAGATTTCCTGACAAACCATATGGTTCTGTTGCCTTAACCCTATACCCATTCTGGTCTACCCACTTTACAAATGTATAGCCATTTCTCACAGGATTCTTCAGAGTAAATGGTGCCGTTACCCCTACCGTATAAGATACAGGATTTGCCGGATCATTTATTCCGCCATTCAGATTATAGCTGATCGTGTGCGTAGATCCCGTTCGAAATTCTACCTGAGATACGCTGAATCCGGTATCTTCGAACCATTCAGACCAGTTCGTATACCATCCCAAGGTTGCACCGGTTCCTTTGATTACTGAAACTTTAGCAGTACACAGATTTCCCAGATAAAACCAATCTTTTCCGGTAAGTTCAGGAAAATCTTTTGTTGTATACCAGCTTCCCAGGCTTTCTCTGTCCTGGTAATATCTTCCCGTAATATCTTCCGGGAAGACAATTTTATTCACTTTACTTCCATAGAATGCGAATACATAAATACAGGTCAGATCTTTTGGAACATTATATACGCCTCCCGGATTCTTTGCCGGTGGATAAAAGAACAGATCATTCTGTTTTCCTGCTTTCCAGTATAAAACTCCATCTGAAGAATAGAAGCCAGTATCTCCGGCATTTTCCACATAAATTGCTTTCAGATTATATGCCTTGCAGAATACGGATTTATAAATTTGCAAATAGGAACTGTTCCGAAGATCAACCGTAATCTCCTCTACTTTGGAATTTTCAAACATACAGCTCTGATCCAGAAATTTCTCATTTACACGTATCTTAGGAACGTCCAGTTTCGGGCAGTTTTTAATTTTTGTAAAATATACCTGATTAATATCTTTCGAAGCATCTACACGCTCCAGATTTGGGCAGTTCTCCAATCCAATCTCACTAAATTCTCCGGTGATCTCCAGTGTCTGCAGATTAGGATAATCCGCCACCTCAATTCCACCATAGTCTGTATAATCGCCCCAGAGTGTTAACGTTTTAATTCCGCTATGGATTTTTGTCGGAACTTCATATCTAGAATCCCAATCTACAGACCACTGGTCTTTCATCGTCAACTTCTCTAATGGGATTACATTATGGTTATTTTCTCCCCATCCAAAAATTGCACCTGCTCCTACCTTCACTCCACCAAGATCCAGTTCTTTCAGGTTTACAAATTTCCCAAAAAGTCCATAGCAGACTCCATCTGTTGCATTGGAGAAGATCTCTTCAGAAGTCATGGTCTTCGGTAAAACAATCTTTTTGATCACTTCAGGGCTGAACATGCTGAATAAGCCACTTCCCTCAAAATCAGCAATTGTTGAGACTGTTTTTCCACCAATAGCAGAAGGTATGATCAGCGCATCATTATTCTGGCTACTGCTGTCGGCTTTTGCATTTCCCCAGACTCCCTGTGAACCGGTGATTGTGATCGTTCCGTCATCATTATAATAACCATTCCAAATATAGCCAGCATCGTCTTTAATATTAATTGAGGTTGGTCTGCCATAAGCACCTGCTTCCGGCTGAGAATCACTGAAATCTTCTTCTGTTTCAGCATTCTGATCATCTTCTGGCGTAATCTCCATAGCGACCTCTTCATTTGTCTGGGTTTCTTCTTCCTCGAGATCTATATCCGGAAGTTCTTCTGTTTCATCTGTTACCTCAGCGAAATCACTCATTCCAGAATTTCCGTCTTCTGTTATTTCTTCTGCCTGAGACTCGTTTTCGATCTCAACCTCTTCTTCCGCCCAGACAGGAACCACCGGTGTCATACTTAGCGATGCAGTCACTGTAAGATGTTATATATGCTACATTAATTTTATCATTATATATCATTAATCGTCAATATATGTTATCACAGACAACACGGGCGTAAATTTTTTATTTAAATTCCACCGCATGCTTATGCGGTGGAATTTACTCCCACGCAGTTGATATTTACTCTTTCATACAAAAATGATACGGTTATCTTTCCTTCTGACAGCAGTAGAATGAAAAATCATGAGTAAATATATACCAGGAAACCAGAAACATCTTACACTTGAAGACCGTATTTACATCGAAGATGAATTGAACAGGGGAACAACCTTCAAGGACATAGCTAAGTTTTTATGCAAGGACCCTACTACCATATCCAAAGAAGTAAAAGCCCACCGAATTTCTGACTGGTACCATAAAGGCACTTTCTATAATGCAAAAAATTTCTGCGTACACAGGTATCACTGTAGAAAAACAAATGCTTGTGGAAAGATCATCCTTTGCGGTGTGAAATGCTCTTCCTGTCCAACATGTAACCAGACCTGCAGGGACTTTGAAAAAGAACGTTGTTCCCGTTTAGATAAGGCTCCGTATGTTTGTAATGGATGTCCAAAGAAGATCAGTCAGTCTCCGTATCAGATTGTTACCAACCATCCGGAACTGGAATTATCAGTCAGAACCCTGTACAGCTATCTGGATCAGGGACTGTTCACAGCACGTAATGTTGATCTGAAACGCAAGGTGAAATTTAAACCACATAAATGCCACAAAACACAGATTTCAAACCGTACAGTTTTCATTAATCGTACTTATCAGGATTTTCAGACGCTGCATCTGGAGTCGTTTACTGAAATGGATACTGTTCATTCTTCCAGAGATTCAAAGAAGACACTACTTACCTTCTTTTTCACAAAGGAAAAGCTGTTTCTTACCTTTCTGATGAACCGCTGCACGGAGGGTGCTGTCCGACTCATTTTTGACCGGCTGGAAAAGCGTTTGGGGACTTATGGATTTATCTCAACATTTGAACATATATTAACCGACCGCGGAACAGAATTCGGTGATCCTGAAGCATTGGAAACAGGAGCAAATGGCATACAGCGCACCAGTATTTATTATTGTGATCCTATGCACAGCGGACAAAAAGGCGGTCTGGAACAGGCACATACCATGCTCCGTATGGTGCTTCCCAAAGGAACCAGCTTTGAATTTCTCTCCCAGTGGGATGTAAACCTGATCGTAAACCATATCAATTCAACGCCCAGGGAAAGCCTTGGAGGACGGACACCATACAGTGTCGTGCTTGAAACATTAGGTGAAGAAGTGTTAAATGCATTTCAGCTTAGACCGATTGCCCCGGATGAGGTCAATCTGACGCCTAAGCTGATACGCTTTAACTCTTAATAGAACAAAACTAATCGAAATCTGCTGTCAGACTGGAAGTAAACTTTTCACATTTTTTGAATGCGACCGGTGGAATTTAGTCTGACACACTACCTTCCAGTGGTCCGTTTAGCATGCCATAAAATCAAGAGATTTTCGATAAGTTGAGCTAATTATAACAGAAAATGCAGGATTTTGCTCAAAATCCTGCACAAAATCAGTAAAATTTAAATCCTGATGGAATTTACTCTTTCACTGGAATTTAACTTTTCAAGTCAGCATTTCTGATGCAAACTATTAGCTAGATGATTTAATCAAAATAAAATAATTAATATCCGATTTCTTCAAGGATCGCATCAATCATCCTCGCATTTGCCAGGGAAAATCCCCTGGTCACTGCCGGTGTTTCCTTTCCTTCCACACAGCGTCCCATCTGTTCAACTTCAAGGCGGTAGTTCTGTGGAACAGAGATGGTTTTCATCTCTTCCCTGCCATCAAAGAAAGTTATTGTGTAACTTAATTCCCCGTCTCCATTAAATTCAAAACCCGTTCCTTTGATACTGCCTTTCGTTCCCTGGATTTCGAACCGGTCGATATGCCTGTCAAGGTCCGTTGCCAGTGCCATGCCGCAGGAAAATGCTGCCTTTTTACCGTCCGCGTATTCAAATATAGCAGATGTAAGCGTATCAATTTTTTCTTCCGAAAAGCTGGCGATTGCTCTTACCTTCGCTGGTTCATCACCCAGAATACGCAAGATCAGGCTGGTATTGTAAACACCAAGATCATAGGTGCAACCGCCAAGGGTATCTCTTCTCATACGGATATTCTTCGGGTCATAATCCGAAGTGATGTAGGCAGACTCCATATAGCGCACATCTCCAATGGTCCCATTTTCAATCTCTTTTCTGACCGCAGCAATGTACGGGCTGTGCTGGTATGCAAATGCTTCCATCAGGTATACATGATTTTCTTCTGCAGCTTTAAACATTTCTTCTGCCTGTGCTTCTGTCGGTGCAAGCGGCTTTTCACAGAGCACATGTTTGCCGCTTTTAAGAGCCCGAATCGTCCATTCATAGTGCATGGTATTGGGAAGCGGGATATAAACAGCCTCTACTTTTGGATCTGCAAGTAATTTCTCATAGCTTCCATAGGCTTTTTGAAAGCCATAGGTTTCTTTGAACCGTTCTGCTTTTTCCATGTTTCTTCCTGCAATTGCGTACATTTCACAGTTTTCTGCCTGCAGCATGCCTGGGAAAGTACTCCTCTCACAGATGAATGCAGTTCCCATAACGCCCCATTTGATTTTTCTCATAGCCTTTGCCTCACTTTCCATTTTTTAACCCCAAATTTTCACTACAAGATCTATTAACTTTTCCTAGTCAAAAAAACTTCCCTCAAATACCGCTGTCAGCAGTGCTCCTGTACACCCATAAACGGTCGCTTCATCTTTAAAACCGGATTTTACCACCTGTATCTGGCGATATTTCCGTTCAATATGCCGTTCATTAACCAGTTTCTCTATCTTACAGAGATATGGATCTGGAATCCAGTAACCCTCATGGCCGATGATAATCTTCTGTGGATTCAGGCTGTTGACAAACCCTACCAGCGCACAAGACAGTTTCTCTGTCATTTCGGTAAAGACCCGATCCATATCCTGCTGTCTTTTGGTAAATGTATTCCCTTCACCTTCCTTGATTGCTTCATCCATTTCCTGGCAAAATCCCCGAAAATCTTTCATATCCCCAGTTACTTTTTGAAGCTGGCTTTCAAGTACATTGCTGGAAATATAGCGTTCCAGGCATCCCCGGTTTCCGCAGCTGCATGGTTCTCCCTGCCAGTCAATGCTCGTATGCCCCAGTTCACAGATCATTCCACTGGTATTCGCATACAATTCCCCATTTACAACCAGTCCGGAGCCCACACCGTTCGCCAGATCTACATAAATAAAATCCTCACAGTCCGTTCCTGCGCCATAATATTTCTCCATGATCGCGGCACAGTTACTCTCCCCATCAAAAAAGACTGGCATATGACAATGTTCCTCTATTTCCCTGGCAATTTCCAGGTCATGCAGCCCATAAAAATTCGGCGGTGCCAGGATCTTACCCCGATTCTTATCCACCGGCCCGATTGCGCCGATTCCAATCCCGTATATCTTCTCATCTCCCAGTGTTTCCATAATCTGATCCAGTGCATGAAAGATGTGCTCCATCAGCTGAGGTGCTGTCTCTTCAGTTACCGGAAAACAAATCTTTTTTAGCAGTTTCAACTGTATATCGCAGAGAATCACACTGCAGATTTCCCGATAAAGATGCACACCGATCAGCTTCGGTGCCTTATCTGAAATGCATAGCTGTACCGGATTGCGTCCCTTTCCTTCTACCTGTACTTTTTGCCGTTCCTCAAAGATCCCTCGTTCCAAAAACTCATTCACGATATAAGTGACGGTCATCTTGGCAAGTCCCGTTTTCTGCGATAACTCGATCCTGGAACTGCATTGTCCTGTCGCGATCAGTTTTAGGATCAGCCCCCGGTTTCTCTGTTTTAAAAGTGTATTGTTGACTCCTGATTTCGCCATTTTTCCTGCTCCCATATGCTTTTGGTCTTATCTTACCACAAAATCATTTCGCCATCGTATTCTTCCATAGCCCGGATTCCCCAGATTGTCGCAAATCCTGCACCATGTGCCACATCAAACATTCCTCCAAGTTCATGTTCCATCATATGACTTGCCCAATCGCCGCCACCTACTTCGAGAATAAAATCCCCTCCATGCATTGTGATGCTTTTATTTAGTACAACGTTTTTACTTTATATTTATATAATACAATCTTTTTACTATTCGTCAAGATAGAACACAAAAAAACTACAGATTTTTTTCTATAACTTTTCCCGGTGAAATATAGAAAAAAGGATACAAGACAATTTGTCTCATATCCCATAAAACATTTCAAATTTCTTCAGCTCCTATATAAATCGTAAGTATTGTTTATAGTTTTATTATACAAGTGGATCAAAGGCATTTGAGGTTAATTTTTTATTCAATCAACTGAAAATATTAGTATTTTCTCTCGATCATTCTTCCCTTCAAACAAATCTTCTGTATTGATCTCATCGTAGAACATCAATTGTTCTTCGGTCATGAGACAGCCAAGGTATTCTTCTGACGGATAATAAAACATCAGTAAAATTTCTCTTGGTTTCTCATAATATGACTCATAAATTCCAGCAAGAACTTTGCGCAGGATCTCCACAGAAAACGGATTAAAAAAATAACATCTGTCCACTTCAGACGGGACTGTATATTTTTCTGCACTGGTCAGTTCAAACGAAACCTTCCTGCCTGATACAGCATGTTCTCGGTTTGCTTCGGCACTCTCAAAAATTCGCTCATCATACTCAACACCAATAGATCTGCATCGCGTCTGATAAGACAGATAAAAACATACTCGTCCCTTTCCTGTACCATAATCCAGAAGCACATTTTTCTTCGTTATCAAGCCATTGTTTGCCAGCCGCTCCAATACACAATACTGCGTCGGCTCATATGGATATCGATACTGATCCGAACGAGAATCGTCCCGTCCGGTGGTTTTGATCTTCAGCAATTTATCCCATTGTGTTTCATTTTGGTTCATAAAATCATTTCCAATCCTTCCATATATCCGGCTGATATCCGAGCGTAGACTGCTTTCCATTTCTGACCACCGGTGTCTTGATCACCTGCGGATTCTCAAGTACCTTTTCCAGTTTATCCTCATTGGCAATATATTTAATCAATGCAAGCATATCTTTGTCCTTGCATTCCCAGTTAATCATATTTTCAAGACCACCGTTTGCCTGTGCAACAGAAGTAAATTCACCCTTACTCATGCCTTTTTCTTTCATATCAATAAATTGAAATTTAATACCACGTTCTTTAAAAAATCGTTCTGCTTTCTTCGTATCGTTACATTTCTTTGTACCAAAAATCTGTATGTTCATCGTGTTCTCCTTTTCTATTTCGTTGTAAACATATCCAAAAAATTCACTGCTACATGTCCATACCAATCCCTGCTTTTCTCAATTTCTTTATTCCAAAAAACTCAAAATTCGTTCTACATATGCCTGCATCGTCTCGTCATCACTTCCAAATATTTCATGTTTACTTCCAGGCATATACATATATTCACATGAAGTCCGCCCTTTTCGCTGCAGTTTCTTCGCAAATTTTTGTATCGCCTGGACAGAAACAAACGCATCTTTCTCTGCCTGAAATAAAAGTACCGGTGCAGTAAGTTTTTTCCATCCATGATATCTCAGATACCAGCTCATTTTTATTGAAGCAAGAAGCCATCCATAAGAGGCTGCACTTGTCTGGATTTCTCTGGATTGCTTGCGGATCTCGTTATACCTGGTAAATCTTGCTTCTGAAACTGCAGCACTTGTCTCAAGAATTTCACTTCCGTCATAAGGTTTCTGACCGATCACATACCTTGCATTTCTTCCCGCCAGACATTCTACCTGTGCAATTGCAACAGTCACCGACCATGGCACATTTCCGGTAAGCGGCCGTATCATCGGCGAACTGAGTATGATCTTCTGAAAAAGCTCCGTCTCCCATGCAGCTGCGATCGTGCCAATCGCCCCGCCCATAGAATGTGCAAACAAAAACAACGGAAGCTCAGAATACTGCTCTTTTACTACATGACACACCTTCAGAAAATCTCGTACAAAACGTTTCCATGTATCAATATGTACCAGTGATGGATCCTCTGTCAGTCGATAACTCAAACCGTGACCCATATGTTCTGGCATGCACACATGGTATCCAGCCTTCAGAAAATAATATATCATTTCATCATATTTCTGTGCACCCTCCGTAAAACCATGACTTATGATAATAACCCCCTTTGGCCTGTCTGTCTCATAAAATTTCACATGAAGTTTGCCGTTTTTTTCTCTTCGTTCAGGCTCTTTTGCTCCTGTAATATAACATTCTCTGCAATGTGCATACAAATACGGCTCCACTTCATCTTTCATAATGTCCGCAAAGTTATCTTCCTGTATAATTTTCATTATCTCTGCCCACCAATAATTCCATTAATCTTTTTCTCATTATAAAATACCAGTATAATTCCGCCAATACAACAAAATACTGCTGCGCCAAAAGCAGCCACACGATACCCTGTTCCATCTCCTGCACCAATCGTAGACACAGCTGTAAAAATCAGCATAGAAAGACTCTGTCCAAGTTTGAACGCAAACGTTCTTGCTGCATAAAACATTCCTTCACGATTACTTCCGGTCCTAATCGAATCACTCTGTGCAATGTCAGCCACTACTGCCTGTGGAAGAATTCCGAAAATTGCCATAGGAAGTGCCGCCACAACTGTCAGGATCAGTCCCTGTACGGTTGCCGGAATAAAGATCATTTTTCCCATAAACCCTGTATAAAAATAAGCCAGACTGAATACGGCAAATGCAAAAAGAATCATCTTTTTCTTTCCAAGTTTTGGAGTGAGCTTATTTACAGGTACGTAAAATACCAGTGAAAGTGCAGTCATTCCAACAAAATATAATGTTGTCATTGTCTCTGGAAGTTTCAAAAGACTGGTAACAAAAAACGGCAGGCCCGTCTGAAACATCGTCAGTGCGATCCAGTAAAAAATATCCGAACCCACAAATTTACGGAACTCACCGTTTTTGAATGTAGCAACCAATGAACGAAACGCGGACTCTTTTGCCGGAACTGTATCCACATAATCTTTTTCACGAATGCAGAATACCGGTACCAACATACAGATAAAAGCTACCGTAGCCATCAATGTAAACGTCACACGAATTGCTCCAACTCTGCCAAATGCCGGAATAAATACACCCCAGATCATCGGTGCCAGATAAGCCACTGCTGTTCCTGCGATAAACGTAAATGAAATCACGGTAGAAATATTCAGTCTCTCCTGCTGCGTGTGTCCAAGCTCCGGAATCAGTGCATTATATGGCGTGCAATATGCAGTAATGGAAAGATAATATGCCAGGATCATTACCAATAGAAAAACTGCGTTGATCCAACTGTTTTTATTGACCGGTGACCAGAATACCAATACTGTAGAAAGCACCAGCGGCAAAGATGCCCATTTCAAAAAAGGAATTCTCCGGCCATTCTTTGATGTACATCTGTCAGACCAGGATGCAATCATAGGATCTGTAAATGCATCGAAAATTCTTCCAAACGCTGTAATTCCGCCAATGATCGTAAAAATCCCCAGAACTACCAGTCCCTGTGGAATAAACACCGTCTGTCCCTGACTGATTGCCGTTTTATCCGGCTGATAGAAATACACAAGCCAGTTGGATATGATTCCAGATAACATCGCCCATCCAAACTGTCCTGCTGCAAACTGCCATATTTTTGCTGTTGTTAACTTTTTCATGTTATACCTCCTGATACTATTTTTATCTTGCTACACATTGTAATTTTATCCCTTGATTCCCCCCAACAGCAGCTCCGTGACAATACGGAACTGCCGATTTCCTTCAACCGCCTGGTCTGAAGAGAGAATTTCTCCTCCCACCGCCAGTTTCTGCATCACTGCCAAGAGAGTATGCGTCAATGAAAAATACATCTCGTCTATTGAACAGGTAAAAAACAGACTTTCATCTGCCAGCCCTTTTTCCAATGCATCTGTCACATACGGTTTCAGTCGTAAGATACCACTCTCATAATCTGTCAGCCGCTCTTCAGAAATCTGATATTTCTTTACAAAAACATCAAACTCCTGTAGAAATTTCAGAAATGCTTTTTCTTCCTGAAATATTCTTTCCAGAACATTCATGATTTTCTGAAGCTGCACATATCCTGTGTCAGTCTGCTCCAGTTCTGTCAGATATTTCTCCGCGACTTTCTGCCAGTAAAATTCAGCCGTCTCTATCACCAGTTCTATTTTCGTAGAAAAATACCGATATACCGTAGCAACACCTACCCCTGAACACTTCGCCACTTCCTCCATAGATGTATCTTCCACACATTTCTCCCAGAACAGTTGCATCGATGCCTGAATGATCTTTTCACGTCTCTGCTGTGCCTGACGTTCTCTCGTTGAAGGTACTTTTTCTGTTGTATCCATTTTTCTCACCACCTTCTTTTGAATGCTGATTTTGCTTTAAATATCATTTTTCATTTATGATAGTGATACTATCATTTTTATTTGTGCTATACAATAGTTTTTTATATTATTTTATATTTTTTGTGCATTTTGTATATAGTATAGAGATAAAAAGACACCTGTCAATCAAGACAGATGCCTCTCACACTAATATTCTATTATTTCCAGCTTTTCCACACATCCGGCTGATACCCCAGCGTAGACTGTTTTCCATTTCGAACTACAGGCGTTTTAATCACTTGCGGATTCTCAAGTACTTTTGTTAATTTATCTTCATCCGCAATATATTTGATCAACGCAAGTGTATCTTTATCCTTGCCATTCCAGTTGACCATATTTTCAAGACCACCATTGACCTGTGCAACGGATGTAAACTCGCCCTTACTCATGCCTTTTTCTTTCATATCAATAAACTGATACTTAATGCCACGTTCCTTGAAGAAATGTTCCGCTTTCTTCGTATCATTACATTTCTTTGTACCAAAAATCTGTATGTTCATAGTCTCCTCCTGTCTTTTTTTAGATACTAATACGGAATTCTGAAATAATCCAAATATGCCTTATAACGATCCTGCGCAGTAAGACACGTATCCATCAAATATCCCTTTTCACGGTTCCATTCCTTCAAACCACGATAATAAAACATTTTTAAATCATCTTCGATGATAAACGGAACAATATTATGTTTCAGGCATTCCTTAAACATAAGCAATCTTCCAACCCGTCCATTTCCGTCCTGAAACGGATGTATACGCTCAAATTTTACATGGAAGTCTAAAATATCTTCAAAAGTTATTTCATTTTTACGGGCATACTCACCCAATAATACTTTCATCTTTGTAGAAACTTCTTCCGGAGATGCTGTAGCCATACCTCCTACTTCATTTGGAACCCTTTTATAATTTCCCACTGCAAACCAGTCTTTTCTCGAATCACTCGTTCCATTCTTCAAAATCAGATGTATATTTTTGATAAACTTCTCTGTCAAAGTTACCTTTGCATTGTCAATAATCAAGTCTATGCATCTGAAGTGATTTGCTGTTTCAATTATATCATCTACATTGAAAACTTCATTTTCCATACCAATCGTATTTGTCTCAAAAATATACCTGGTTTGATCATGAGTCAGCTTACTTCCTTCCATATGGTTGGAATTATATGTTAACTCAATCTGCGTTTTATGATAAATTCCTCCAGAATACTTTTTCGCTTTCTCTTCCTGTAAAATATCTAATAAAGTACGCGGCGATTTCACTCTCTTATTTGCTCTTTCCGGTTTTTTCGCATTCTCCGGAATGTTCCAGGTCTTTCCTGTAAGAAAAGCATCCGGTACACGTCCCTGGGCACAATAATTCCGCACACTTCGCTCTGAGATATTCCATTTTTTCGCTGTTTCCGCCACTGAAATATACTTCATATGCACACCTCTGATTCATAATTTAGTTGCATATAGTATATCATATTATCGGCAAAAATATTCAAATACATTCAATATATTTCGTGTTTTTGCCGTTTCATTATCTATAATCCTTTGATACATCCAGATAAACCCGCTTACCGTTGATATAATCTGCATAGGCAACTTCCGGATCTTTTCCACGAAACACCGTGCATAAACCACACATATCACAATCTGCAATGCATCTGAAAGTATTTTTTATATATTCTCTGCGTTCTTCTTCTGTAGAATTTTCTATTTCCGGTGGTCTCATAATTACACCTACTTCACGAGCCCTGTGTTGCTTCTGTATTCTTCATTAAGCTCACGCAGTTCTTTTTCTCCATTAATGTACGGTTCATAAAAAGCATCTACCGCTCCGCCGCCCAGATTGTCACAGCCATTACAGAAATCACATGCACCACCACACTGATTCAGGCCCTCCTGAACAATACGAATTCTCTCTTCTTTTGTTGTATCCTTAATCAGTATACTTTTTATTTCCATAATCATCATTTCCCTTCACTGTTTCAGCTTCATTATAAATAACGTTTAAATGCCCTTTTCATTTTTATACAAGTGTCCATTATGTAATCAAACTGCTCCGGCCATGTCGCTCTGTCATCCAAATCAACCGTTTTTTCAATCAAAATACGACTTGCTTTTCTTTCCGGCAATTCTTTCCATTCTAATTCCATTTCCATATTTTTCTCTATTTCATCTTTATGAGCAAACAAACTCTTAAACAATTCTTTGTCATCATTTATATACAGCTCAACATCAACCGCTTTTCTTTTCTGGATCTGCGACACAGCGATATGGCAGGCAGATGAACCGATGCTGAAATCCATCCAATGATCCGTTGTCGGTTTTCTTTTATTAAAAATCCTTGAAAAATTTGCATCAGTAAACGCATAATCATTGAATGCCTGCCAGTATTCCAGTCTTTGTTGCTGGGTTGAATTGGCTGACGCTGTTTTTCTGATTTCCTTTGTCCAGTCATTTGGTCTTTCAACAACTGTAAAAGCTGGTGCTATCTGTGAATCTCCAATCTGAAACAATTTTATTTCACACAAAAAGAATCCAATTTTATCATCTGTATGATTATTCAGCCATTCTACTGCTGCTTTATGTTCCTCACGAGCATGTTTCACCACCCAGATAACCACATCTGCACCTTTTCCTGATGCATATGTAATTAATTTTCCAAGATGGTCATGATCCGTATCCTCTAACTGATTTTCAATTATAATCTTCCTGTCTGTTCCCGTTTCAGAAGCATAAATATCTACATTAAAATCACCAACCGAAGATTCAGTCTCATCCACAGTAATATCCAAACCTACAGCATCTGCCAGCAGATCTACATTCTCAGCTACCCATGGAGTAAAATTCAATGCCTCATGCGGCCATATACTTCTTAAATCTGTAATTTTCTTTAATGTTCCAAGATTCGTCATTGCTCTCTCCTTTTATTAACCTTTAATCTTCTGGTTTTCCTTCGATAGCTTAATCTAAATAATATTTTAATACAGGATTCCAAAATAATCCAGATATCTCTCAGTCATTCATGTATTCATAGTAGTACGATTCATCTGCAAATAATCTGTACACACCATCTACCAGCCCCATGTAACCATCTGTAACGAAATATCCTTTCATGAAATTCACCGCAGCCTTTCTGAAATCTTTTACTGTTGATTCATTTGATATACCTATTATCTCAGAATGGCAATGCAAAAATCTGTACTTCCAAAACTTTTTTATTATTTTTTATATATCTTCTCTTCGATACTTCAAAATATATTCCCATTTCGGAATTTATTTTAGGATTTCAATACTTATATTCCCATTTGGGAATTTATTCCAGAACATAGTTTCCGTTGCAAATCATAACACTTTCGTATATGAATTGTTTACCGTATACGAGAATTAACATTTATCGTGTACAAATTTATAACAAAAGAAAAGAGCCGTTTTCTCGACTCTCTAACCTTAAGACACTTTAGTACATTTTTGTCTCATACTATTTTATTTATCATTTTCTAAAAGTGCTTTCCAATTCTCTTTAAATCCCATTGTTGTTATATCAACATTCTCATATTTATCGAACAATATCTCTATCTTATCTACAAACATATTCCAATGATTATCATTTTTCAAAATATGTTTAAGACATAACAACACTCCCAAAATACGATTATTTCCAATACCAGCTTCTGAATATTCCTTGTACAACATTGGTGTTTTTGATAATTTTGCATTATACAAGCGACCATAATGTGCACATATATTTCGAACATAAGAAATGCTCTCTAACCAACTCTCTAAGTACGTATATCCTATCCCAAACGATTTCGCTATTGCTTTTTTATCTGGGTTTTTC
The DNA here is from genome assembly GCF_025147765.1 of Blautia obeum ATCC 29174. Taxonomy (NCBI): domain Bacteria; kingdom Bacillati; phylum Bacillota; class Clostridia; order Lachnospirales; family Lachnospiraceae; genus Blautia; species Blautia obeum. The sequence continues at coordinate 1,067,720 of NZ_CP102265.1, read as the reverse complement.
ATATTTTTGTAAAACTTAGATAATGTACCAAAACTGAAAACTTCCACCAGCGCATATATTGGCAACATCCCACCTGCATAGTTCATCCGAAAATTCTTAACAAACGGAGCCTTAGAATTTCTTCTTATTTCTTCATGAACATCCTTCAAGAACTCTTGATGATATTTTACATTCACAAAATTATCTGCTTCTAAATAACCTAAAACACCATATTTTTCAGCGAAATAATTCGAAATTCTACATCGCACATTTATTTCTATTTTTTCGATTTCAGGGAATATAATTTGACGAAAATTTGCATTAAAAAGATATAAATCTACCAGTTGTTGAAACGTAATGTTTTCTCTATATCTTCCTTCATTTGTCTTAAGATTTAAACTATAGGCTTTAATCAATCTAAAGTATGAAATGTCATTTAATATTCTTTTCGCATACTCCTCATCTTCGACAATCAACCCAATATTTTTTAAATTCTCTATCTGTTCATCAATTGTCATAGGAGGCTGATGTTGTTTTACTTCTCCCATCCAACATTCTCCTTAAATTAAAAGACCCAACGTGGTCCGCATCGTTGAGAGGCGTGTTGGGTTCTGTTAATTATTAATATATTCATTTTAAGGAAAAAATCAACCGTTAAGTATACTTTTTTAATTTATGATAAAATATCTCCCAATGCATCTTCTGCACTGTCAACACTATGATATCCTGTTTCTTTCGTGTTGCCATTACTGTACTTCATAGTAATGCCACCTTTTGTATCTCCTGGCTTATAGTAATAATATCCCGAATACACATTACCCGGCTCATCTTCACTAAAATCCCAATGCGTACCATAATTATAATAAAGCGCATCCATAAAAGCCTCATTATTAAAGTATTCTGCATATAATATCGTACCATCATTTTTATCAAAAGATACCTCCAGAGTATCTCCTGGATTTGCATACCTCTGAAGCGCTGCACCTTCTTCGAACGCGATATTATAGCATCTTTTCTTCGGTGTTCCATTATAATCTTCTGCCGTATATGCAACCTCATACTCTTCGAGCAATTTTAGAAGATCATCCTCTGTTGTATCTTTATCGATTGCCAGAAACATCTTTTGTATATCATCGTATTCCTTAGTTGACTCTACTGGTGATTCAGTTGGAACAGCTGACGCTGCCACGCTAAAAGATGCTGTAGATACGACAACACCGACTACAACTCCTGCCAAGCTAATTTTTATTATATTCTTTTTCATAGCTATACCTTCTTATCTTTTTACTTTTCCCAATAAATCTGTGCTTTCCTGTACGAGTCTAGTCAAGCACTCTTAGTATTTCTATATATCCCCACTAGATTACCCAAATAACCGCCTTCTTCGGTCCTAATCATCACATCTACTACCCGTACCCTTCTAATTAATAGTCCTTATATCCAACTTACCTAAACGTCATGCATAAATAGCAATAGGAATTACAATAACTGCAGGACTCTCGATTTTAGTCCGTAATTCAGGTAAATTGAACTGCTTCATATCATCCGTTTTTAACTCAGCAAACAATTCATTTAGCAAATCTTCTTGAAAAATCGATAACGAAGTTTTTCTAAGTAAATCAATATTTTCAGTATCCTCTTTACATATCGATATTACTTTTCCAAGGATCTTAAAATGTCCTCCAAGTATTTCAGATATATTATCATTGGCAAGATATTGTTCTTGTACTGATAATACTGTTGTTCCCTTCACATCTGATAGAATAAAATCTATTGTTCCACTGTGTTTTAATTCATCAGTAAACGACTTAATTTGCTTTACTACCTCATCTTCTTTTTGTTTCTGATTTTTCGCTTGTGTTCTGTTACCCAATTGTGTTTTTTCGGTAAAAATATCTGCCATGCGAAACAAATCAATAAAACTGTCCATATAATTTATTATCGGATTTTTTTGCAGTTCACCCTCGACTTCAATAAAATCTCCCACTCGTACTTCTGAAAAATTCAAATCAGATTTTAATATTTTATTTTCTACTAAAAAGCCTCTAAATTTTGATAAAAGCGAAACATTTGTATGCACTTTTTCTTTAATAACATTTTCATTTTCCCCTTTATTTCCTTCATGGCTTAATCCACCAGAAACATCTATCTTTAAAAATTTACTCAAAATAGGCGCTGAAGTTGATATTCCTGCATCAACTTTCTGTGCAGAACTACTTTCTTTATGCTCTGTATAATTAATTTGACTTACCATCGAAAAACCATCTTCTATAATAGCAAGCATATCCAAAACAATTTTCTCGTTTATATACACTGGAATAATTAATCTATCCAGTTTTATATTATTTTCCATATTTGCACTCCTTCCATTCAATTTTATACTTTTAGTGTCAAAAATTTGAAATTAATAGTATTCTCTAACGGTATCAAAACAATGTCGTATCCGCTACAAAGATCTTAGTTTTCCAATATATACGTCCCTATAATTCATGCTCAGGACAAATATATTATTTAACCTGTTTGTCTATCAACATCTGTCGCACAATTTCCATCATACAAGCATCTGTTGCCATTCGTTGATAATCTGGAGCTACCTTTCTAGCAGCTTCGCAATAATCGGAAATAGCTTTAACCATATCACAAATATTTTTTTGTTGTTCTACATTTCTCCAATTTTCTAATTGCTGTACATAAGTGTTTTTTAGATACATTGGATTAAAAATATCATATGGATAATTTTCATAATTCATCAGTTGTACCTCCTACCTTAAAGAAAGTAATATTGTATCTTATAGTTCCGATTCTTTTACGTAAGAATCTTTATCTTTAATACTCCCAAATCTCATATCCCTGCCGTCTTGCTGACTCATACACCGGCAACATATTCTTCTCCAGAATATTATAAAATTCTTCCTCTGTATTCCCCTTCCGGTACAGTTCCTGCCCAGCCCAGATAGAATGCAGATTATCTCCATAACAGACTTCAAATCTTTTATGTATATTTGCATTTTCATGAATCATCCCATACAAGATATACTGATTATAAGCAAAATCTTTAAAGAAAGGATTCCATTTCGGAAGGCGATTACTCTTTGAAGAATTCAAAGAAGATTCCATCGGCATGAGATTCCATAGCTCATCGTTCATTACAAATGACCATGGAATAAAATGATCCACATCGTACTGCTTTGGAACAATTTCACGTCCAGTAAACACATCTCGAATCTCTCGTACTTCCAGAACACCCTCCCACAATTTTCGAACATTGGATAGCTTACGCATTTTGTCATTCATAGGAACCAGTTTATAAATAAGTCCTGGAACTTCCGGATTATTATTTTGCAGCCATTTGACTTTTTCATATTGAATCCATCCAAGAATATTTACCGTATTATCCTGAATCATTTTAATCCAATCCTGATGAAAACGAACCTCTTTCTTTAACTTGCTACTCTCACCTAAAACGTATGGAAGTGGTGTTATATTATCATTAATTTCTTTAATATACGTCGTCATACGGCGAATGCTATTCCACTCAGCCTTTTCTTTACTGCGTGCAAAAAATCCTGCCAGAGCTCTGTACGGAACCATATTTGTAAGCTGTTCTTTAAACCTTTTCAGCTCTGAATTATATTCACCTATAGCATTTTTAATTTCTATTTTCGAAGCATTCGCCGGAAGTGTACTGAGTTCTGTCAATTGCAGAATTGCTCATTCCAACCCATCACGTACCATTCCATCTGCCTGTAATCCACTAAGATGGATGTGAAATTCCCGCACAGAATACCAAGCATTTGCAATCATTTCGTCGATAATCGCATCAAATGTTGTTTCTGTAATACCTTCAGAAATCAGATTTACGATTGCTTCCAACCAATAAAATTTATAACAAAAGGACGGATCTTTCAACATCTGTGAAAAGCCCTGTATATCAAGTTCGTTGTAATATTGAACTTTAATATTTAACACATTTTCCTGCGTAGGATAATATTGAGCCATCTTTCGTCCCCTCTTCCATCTCTAACATCAATTGTTGATCTAACTGCCTTACCAGTAGACCTTCTAAAAATCATATCTGATCTCCTATATCAATTTTATTTATTAAAATAATTATATCATTTAACTATCAGCATCACAATTACAGTTTTTGCGCTATTCTTTCTGTTTAACGAATGAAAAAAGACACCGACCGCAGTCAATGCCCTTTCCCCTCTCACTTTATGCTCTTTTCGTTGCTTCCTTGTAACCTTTTTCTATACTTTTACACGCTCAGGATATGTACGAAGACTAACTCATCTCCTTCATAAAATTACTTTTCAACCTCTCAAAATCTGCGTACCATCTTTCCCCTAAATTGGCATTTAACAAAAGAATCATTTCTTCCATATCAAAAATCTGTATTCTCGTATCCATTTCTTTTAATGCTTTTGTAGCGTAACCCGATGTAAAAATAACTGCTCGGGTTGCTTCTTCACTTAGCATGGTATATCCTAACGCACGCACTGTTTCTTTCTTTAACTCACAAGTTTTGTACAACTTGCATTCTACAAAAACTTTCTCTTTTCTTTCATTCTCATTAATTTCTGCAATGATATCTTTTCCACCGTCTCTCGTTGCCTTCGTCAAATTCACTTTATATCCTAACGCTTCATATAATATGGCAATTAAAATTTCAAACTCTCTCGAAGTTAATGAAAAAATATATGCATTTTTATCAGAAGCACTCTTTATATATTTTTCCTCGATAATATCCATCGCATCCGAAATGCCATATATTCGATCATCTGGCATATATATACACTCGGCATCAAAATACATACCTAAAGCTTTTAATGCTTTCATTGGATTAATATTTAATAACGGAAGCACCCAGGTTAATCCTTCCCAAGCTTCTTGTTTATTTTTTATACGATAAATCCGTTCATTATATTTCAATTGATTCATACATAACTCATATGTTTGTAAATTTTTTTCTTTATTTACTTTGTCCTGTACATATTCTTTGTAGAATTCATATGTGTCAACTGTATCTACTCCTAAAGTATATGGCTGAAGCAGTATTCTCAATAACTCTTTAATTTCCATATCACTTTTCTGCTCAATATCTTTCATCCACTCTCTAAAGGGAACAAAAAACTGTGGATAAACAAACTCTTCATTACGCTTTCTCAATTCAATCCACTCTTCAAGTGAATTGTAATTGTCGGTATATATTTCAGGTCTTTCCATTTTTCACCTCACACCTGACTTTGTCATTTTTCTTAGTCGCAGTTTTGCTCCCCATAGTCGCAACCTCACCGCCTTTAGTCGCAACTTGACTTTCATTATCCTACCCCAAAATCGTATGAGTGCTACTCATCCAGTAGCCCCTCCCAAACCCATCTCCTTCTGCAAACTCTGGTTCTTTTCCTGAATAGAATTTATTGTATTTGAACAGATTTCGCACACCTGAGCCAATCTACTCCACGTATCCAATATTTCTGATAGATGCTTCATAAACATATTTCACAATTTATTATATTTCTCTTTCTTCCCTTTCGCCTTGCTCACGGGATATTTCTCATTATTGACCTTAATCTTCTCCTGCACAATCTCATCGATATCCAGTCCACAGGCATCTGCCATGAGGACGCAGTAATTTAATACATCTGCAAGTTCTTCTTTGATTTTTTCCTGTTTTCCCTCATTGGATACGTCTGTACCGCTCCACTGGAATACTTCGAGGAGTTCTGCGGCCTCCAGGGAAATGGAAATCGCCAGATCTTTTGGATTGTGGAATTGTTTCCAGTCACGGTCATCTCGAAATTTCAAAATTTGTTTTATTGTCTCTTCTGTCATTATTCTTACTCCTGTTCTGCTGCCTTTTTTAAGGCTTCTCTTAACTGGTCATCGCATGCATATATGTACAGACCATTTACTCCACGTGTCATAAGAACACGAACCTCATGCTTCAGCAATTCTTTTGCAAAGTTCTGCTTTGTACCGTCTTCCATTGTTCTCTTCTTGGTCGCTTTTCCGTTGCTGCTTTCGCTTGGATCATAAACAATTTTTCCATCACGATATTTTACAGACTTTCCAAGAATCACTCCTGCATAGTTGAGATCAAATCCCTGAATTGTATAAGTTGAACCAACTTCGGCAATTGTGTGTGCCTGCTCTGCCCATGCCTGTTCTTTTATCTTCTTTTTCTCATCTTTATTAAGATTTTGTTCCAGTTCGTAGTTCCATGGCTTATGCCATCTCTGGTCTTCTATCCACACATCTACTTCCCAGTATTTTTTTGATGTATCCTCCGGCTTTTTGCCTTTCTTATAATCCCAGTCATAATTGGCAATGACACGCGACAATCTGCTCTTCTCACTGTTTGCTTTTTTCTGTATTTCCAGATCCAGTACTTCCGGTGAATCAAAGATTTTTATTTCATAGTCATGATGTGGAATTTTGTTTATAATCTGTTTTTTCGTAAAAGCATCGATCCATTCAAGTGTCTCATCATCCGCCTGCATACGAAGCTGTTTGGTCAATGTGATATGATTACGCTGCTCAATTGCCTTATTGCGATACCTGTCAATCATCTGCTTTTCCCAGTACTGGTCCATTCGTAATATCTGATTTTCATCAAATACAATGACAACAACTTTCGCTCGTTTTACGATATCATCCAGCTGATTTTTCCCACTGTATCCCTGATTTCCCTGTGTAAAAAGCAGATGTGCTTCATCAACAAAAACAACATCCACCGAATCAGGATCTTTATGTCTGTTTAAAAAAGTAGAAGCCTTACTTACCACATCTTTATACTTTTCTGTGATTCCAAGCTTCTTCGCAATATCAGAATACACTTTTACCTGTTCATCATGATTGACCACCATGCAGCATTTAAATTCTGTATTGTCTTTTTCTTCTTCCTGACAATATAATTCATAGAAGATACTGCTGTTCAGAACGGTCTTTCCAGTACCTGCTTCACCATCAATAAATATGATTTGTTTTTCATTTTTGTTTCTGGCCGATGCAATACAGTCCAGAATCTGGATTTTTGCATCCTCCTGCTCGTCTGTTAATTTATGCAATGGCGATGCTTTATAAATCGCAGAGTCTTTCACGATATTTTCATCTGGAAAAAGTTCCTCATCCGACTCATGAAGCTCTGTCCAGATTTTCTGAAAAATCCCCTCAAATTCCTCAGATGGATAATAACTCTTCTGGGGATTTCCTCTTCCATTGTGTACCTGTCGCACTTTATCCACACTCATGAGATAATGCATAAGACGATTTTCAACATCCAGTGTCAGGGATTTATTGAAATGTTCATGTCCGATGATATAAAGCGAAGCGTCTTTTTGCAGCATTCTATGTTGCCAGGTTTCATGTTTGATTCGGTTATGATAATGCTGTCTCGTACGTGCAAAGATATTGTTTGATTCCCCGACATATACATCATACTTATTCGTTTCCGGCCAGTTGTGGATGTATACCGTCGGAAAGTTCATGATAATGTCTTTGGTATCTTCTGCTTCATTTGTTTTGATTTCTTTCTCAAATTCAGCCAGTGCAGTTTCATTGTCTTTTATTTTTCTAATAATTGGTTTTGTGATGTTCATGCTCATTATCGTTTTTTATAACCCATCTTCCCTTACGGTTGTTACCTTCTCGTACTATAATAAGATTCTTTAGATTTGGTTTCAAAAGTTTCTCTGGGTTAATTATATCATTTAACCACTCACACCTCAATTACCGTTTTGTTGTTTATATTGTCAAAAAAAGGCACCGACCTCCGTCAGTGCCTTTCTCATCTTTATGCTCTTTCCATTGCTTCTTTGTAATCTTTTGTATCTGTGAAGATCTCGTTCTTCCACGGGTTCTTTTTCTGTACTTTTGCGCGTTTCAGGATGTATGCGAAGACGAATACATTCACTGCAAATGACAGTACGGAAATAATTCCCTGTGCGGTCGGTTCTGCGATAGTCGGCATACTGCTTCCCATTGCTGCTGCGATGCCGCCCTGTCCGTATACGGAAGTGACTGTTGTAAAACGGCTTGCATCCTGGAACAGCGGGAATACCTGTGCGAACATGCACCAGAGAGCCAGTGTGTTTGCACGGTTCTGAATCCAACCGCCTTTATTCCAGAGTGCTGCTGCAAAGGTAGGTGCAAGCAGAAGTGCCAGTCCGCAGTACCAGGAATGTGTCGGCAGGTTCAGATATGTATATTGGAAATTCCAGATATCATATGCAAGGACATATACCCAGATCATGTCCGGCCAAAGCATATCTTTTTTGTCTTTTGAGGAATAGATTCCCCACCATCCTGTCATACAGAAAATATTTAAAATTCCGGCAAGTCCGTTTAATACGTTCCACCAGCCTCCATAAAGCCATACACCTTCGGAGGAAAGCCACCAACCGCCAGCAAGCGAACCGGCACGGACTGCTGATTCAAAGTCTGATGCTACTGCGATCAGGATATTGATTGCAACAATGATAAACGGAAAAGCTTTAAATCCATGAGATTTTCCAAGTTTTCCCCAGTGATACTTCAGTATCATAAATCCGATACAGCCTGCTGTTGCCGCATACAGTTTTGCATAATGGAACCAGCTGTTCATGTGTACATAAGTGTCATTATTCAGTGCCCAATCGGCTCCCATTGCTGCTCCGACATAGATAGCGATAAAGTACACGCTAAGTGCTGCAGGAAGGATCAGGAAACAGGCAATACCGCCCGCTTTGGATCTTCTTGCGATTTCATTCATTACGACAAGTCCGGCAAATACCAGCAGCCATCCAAGAAGCTGCCATCCGGCTGTCTCTCCGTAGATTTGAAAAAACATACTCTTTACTCTCCCTCTTTTGTTTATTCTACTTCTATTTCCTTAATGTTGAACTCATTTCCCTGCAATAAATAGGTATGCTCACTTCCGCAATGTGGACAGGTTTTTCCATGTTTTACCGTTGGATATGTCTGCTTGCAGTCTTCACAATACGTGAGTGCAGGTAATGTTTCCACCACTAATTCAGATTCATCGAACAGAGGCCGCTTTTTTGCAGCCCATGTCCAGCAATTCTGTAAATAGGACTCGATCACTGTCGAGACCTCTCCCAGTTCAAGTGTGACTTTTCGTACATGTGTCACTTTATTTTCAGCGGCCACCTTTTCCAGATGATCCATGATATGAAAAGTTACTCCAAGCTCGTGCATATTTTTGCTCCTTTATCTGAGAGCTGCTGCACAGCTCCTATTTTTTCTTTTTGAATTTCACTTTGATCGACTGTTTCACCATGTTTGGAAGAATGTATTTCAGCTTATCTTCCGAAGCACGCATAATGGAAGCTCCCGGAATCTCTCTGTGCAGGTGGATTGCGTCAAACATACATTTCGTTGTACAGACACCACATCCGATGCATTTATTCGGGTCGACAACAGATGCTCCGCAGGACAGGCAGCGGGAAGTTTCTTTTTTCACCTGCTCTTCTGTCAGACTCTGTGACAGATCACGGAAGGTTTTTGCCTGTTCTTTTACATCCGCTTTTGGCGGAATCTGACGACTGGATGAGTCATAAGTTTCCACTTTGATGTTTTCTTTGTCCAGTTCGATGAAATCACGTCGATTACGTCCGATCGTCAGTGTACAATGTTCATGGACGTAACGGTGAAGAGAAATTGCACCTTCACGTCCGGCTGCGATCGCATCAATGGCAAATTTCGGACCTGTATAAACGTCACCACCTACGAAGATATCCGGTTCGGAAGTCTGGTAAGTCAGTTTATTAGCAAGTGCACCGCCGTTCGGACGGAGTTCCACATGGAGATTATCCAGCATATGTCCCCAATCGATTGCCTGTCCTACTGAGAAAATGACATGGCGGCACGGCACAGTTACTGTATCGTTCTCATCATATTCCGGTGAAAATCTGCCCTGTGCATCAAATACGCGGGTACATTTTTTGAAAACAACACCGCTTACATGACCGTCTTCTTCCAGAACTTCTTTTGGTCCCCAGCCACAATTCAGCTCGATTCCTTCTTCGAGTGCTTCTTCGATTTCCTCGTTGCTTGCCGGCATTTTTTCTCTTGCTTCCAGACAGAACATGGAAATCTTCGCATCGATACATCTGCTGCTGATTCTTGCCGCGTCAATGGCTACGTTTCCGCCACCAACTACAACAACATCACCTTCAAGCGCAAAACTCTCTTTTGCACCGGCTTTTCTTAAGAAATCTACCGCAGTATATGCACCTTCAGCATTTTCTCCACTGATTCCCGGTTTTCTTCCTCTCTGGCAGCCGATCGCAGCATAAAATCCCTTATATCCCTGCTCTCTCAGGTCTTCGATCGTAACGTCTTTTCCAACTTCTACGCCACAGCGGATTTCTACGCCAAGCTGACGGATCACATCAATTTCTGCCGCCAGAAGATCTTTCTCCAGTTTGTAGGATGGAATTCCATAGCGAAGCATACCGCCCGGTTCTGCATTTTTTTCAAAGATCGTCGGTTTGTATCCGGTCAGTGCAAGGAAATATGCACAGGATAAACCAGCTGGACCGGCTCCGATGATTGCGATTTTTTCTTCAAATCCGCCTTTCAATGACGGAATTGTTTTCTTTGGAATGAAGCGTGTCTCTGCATTCAGATCACGTTCTGCAATAAAGCGTTTGACTTCATCGATTGCAACAGCTTCGTCGATTGTGCCTCTTGTGCAGGCATCTTCGCAGCGACGGTTACATACATGCCCGCAGACTGCCGGAAGTGGATTATCTTTCTTGATCAGTGCAAGTGCATCCTCATAGCGACCTTCTTTTGCAAGCTGCAGATATCCCTGTATTCCGATATGAGCCGGACAGGCTGTTTTACACGGTGCTGTACCGGCATCATAGCAGTTGATACGATTGACATCACGGTAATTATGTGTCCACATATGTTCGCCCCATGGCTGGTCACCAGGAAGCGGCATCCGCGGATATGTAATCTCGCATCCTTCTTTGTCGCAAAGTTTCTGTCCCAGTTTCACCGCTCCTGCCGGACAGGCTTCCACACATTTTCCACATGCGACACAGTTCTGTTTCTCTACTTTTGCGATATATGCAGAACGAGACATATTTGGTGTATTAAAGAGCTGTGACGTACGAAGCGCATAGCAGACATTTACATTGCAGTTACAGATAGCAAAAATCTTATCTTTACCATCAATGTTTGTGATCTGATGTACAAAACCGTTTTCTTCTGCCTGTCGGAAAATATCCAGTGCTTCTTCTTTTGAAATATAACGTCCGTCTTTCTGTGTCTCTACAACATAATCTGCCATATCACCAACTGCAACGCACCATCCTTCCGGATCATCGGCGCAGCCTTCGTCATGTGTCAGTCGGGAACGACGGCAGGAACAAGGGCTTGCTGCATATTTTCCCTCATATTTACTAAGCCAGTAGGAAATATGTTCCAGATCAACAGATTCATTTTCCATCTCGATTGCTTTTTCTACCGGAATGACATGCATGCCAATACCCGCTCCACCCTCCGGTACAAATGGAGTAATTTTCTCCAGTGGCAAACGGGACATATGTTCAAAAAATGTACCCATTTCCGGGTTGGATTCCAGTATTTTTGCGTTCATATTAAAGAATTCCGCACATCCCGGTACATACATCGGCAGGACATACTGCTTCTCATGTGCCGCATTTTCCCAGTTGTATTCGAGAAGTCCTTTGCGTGACATTTCTTCCAGAAGTGCCTCACATTTTTTCTCTTCCAGCCCTGAAATTTTCACGATCTCCGACAGTGTTTTTGGCTTTCTTACTCCAAGCTTCAATGCCAGGAGTGCTTCCTCATCAGTAAGCACTCCGGCCAGTCCCCAATACTCCGGATCATTTCTGGTGATCTTTTTAAGACCCAGCTTCTGCGGAATACGGTCTGTGATCTTTTTGCCCAGTTTCGCAATTGGCTCGCGAAATGGTTTACCCGGATCCGGTGTAAATTCCGGGTACACATAATCCGGATAAAGCTCCTTATCGAGTTCTTTTTTCATCTCTCTTTCCTTTCCCTTCTCTCTTCTGTTTTGTTATGATTTCCAGTCAGTAACCTGCTTTTTCAGCCATGTAGTCCATGCTTCTATGCCTTCTCCTGTCTTTGCACTGACCGGGAAAATCTCCGCTTTTGGATTTCTCTGGTGAATGTATTTTTTTACCAGTTCCATATCAAAATCAAAGTATGGAAGTACATCAATCTTATTGATCAGAACTGCATCACATACTTCAAACATTAATGGATATTTCAAAGGTTTGTCATGACCTTCCGGAACAGAAAGAATCATTACATTTTTGGATGCGCCTGTGTCAAACTCGGCCGGACAAACAAGATTTCCTACGTTTTCGAGAATCGCCAGATCTACATCTTCAATGCCCAGACCTTCGATCCCCTGCTCTGTCATTTTTGCATCCAGATGACACATGCCACCTGTATGCAGCTGAATTGCTTTTGCCCCGGTTTCGGCAATTGCAAGTGCATCCACATCTGAATCAATATCCGCCTCCATGACCCCGATACGAAGGTCATCTTTTAAAGCTGCTATCGTTCTTTTCAGAGTTGTCGTCTTTCCTGATCCAGGTGACGACATCAGATTCATCAGAAAGACACCTTTTTCTTTCAGTCTGATTCGAAGCTGATCTGCCTGTCTGCCATTGTCCGCAAACACGCTCTCTTTAATTTCCAGAATCCTTACTTTTCCCACCTGTTTTTATTCCTTTCATCAGTATTTCTACCATTTCTTTTTTTGCCTGTTCATAAGTCAGTTTATTTTGATACAGAATATCTGACTCCATAAAACAATATACAGTGCCTTTTACCATTGCCATTACTACCGGAATGGAAACTTCTCGAATCATGCCCTCTTCCATGCCTTTTTCAAGATACTTTTCTGCCTGTTCCCATCCATTGTTTACTGACCTCATCAGATGTCGGTATGGCTTTGGATACTTTTCCGCAAGTTCGTAGATTCGGCTCAGTCCAATGTTGTAATACTTTTCCGGCAGTGCGCACAAAAGCTTCTCCAGTTTCTGCACTACATTCAGACTTACATCCGCCTCCAGTTCTTCCTGCATACTGTTTAAATCTGCCGCATAACGGTCCGCTACTGCTACCAGAACTGCCTGTTTGCTTTCAAAAACTGTGTAAATTGTTTTTTTACTGATTCCAAGCCGCTTCGCCAGATCGTTCATTGTAAATTTCAGGCCGTTCTGTTTAAATTCCTCAACCGTTGCATCAATAATTTTATCCCGCATTCAATCCTCCATTTGGAAACCCGGAAACTCTTTTTGGTTTTCTGGTTTCCATTATTGTAATGCCTTGTTAAGATATTGTCAATCTATATTATAAAAAAGGCTGCGTAACTTTACAATTTACAATTAAGTAAATGCTGTTACGCAGTCTGCTGTATGTCCCTATTCTTATTCTACTGAAAAAATTAAAATCCTTTCTCGCTCATTCTTTACTTCAAACAAATCTTCTGTGCTTATTTCATCAACAAACATTAAAGCTTCTTCCGTCATGAGACAGCTTATATATTCCTCTGACGGATAGTAAAACATTAACAGAATTTCTCTTGGATTCTCATAGTATGATTCATAAATTCTGGCAAGAACTTTTTGCAGTATTTCTACAGAAAACGGATTAAAAAATAGCACCTGTCCACATCAGTTGGTACTGCATATTCTTCTGCTCCTGTCAGCTCAAAAGATACTCTTCTGCCCGATACCGCATGTTCTCTGTTAGATTCTGCTGCACTAAAAATACGCTCATCATATTCCACACCGACAGATCTGCATCGCGTCTGATAGGAAAGATAAAAACATACCCTGCCCTTCCCAGTACCATAATCAAGAACTGTATTTTTCTTACTGATCAACCCACTGTTCGCCAGGCGTTCTAATACCAAATACTGCGTCGGCTCATACGGATATCTGTACTGATCAGAACGAGAATCATCCCGTCCGGTCGTCTTTATCTTCAACAATTTGTCCCATTGACTCTCAATTTGATTCATATCTTCTGCTCTTCTTCTGTAGAATTTTGGATTTCATTTATAATATTCACTTCACATCCTGTCCCAGTTTTTCCAGTTCTTCCATAGCTTCTGTATTCTTTTCAAGTTCATCCTTAGCATTTGCAGAATAGGTCTTGAAAAACAATACTTCCCATGATAAATATCCTGCCATGCATTCAAACTGTTTCCTGATCAGCTCGTACTGTACATTATCAACCGGAGCTCCGCCAGTCACAATGATACCAACTTTCTTTCCCTTAAGCTGTAATCCACGACAATAGCATTTATCAATAACCAGTTTCAATTGTGCAGTCATTCCCCACCAATAGACCGGGGTTGCAAAAAGAATCATATCTGCTGCTGCAATTTTGTCAATTGTCGGGTTCGTATCATCCTGATCTACGCACCCCTTATGGCACTGACAGGCTTTGCAGCCTTTGCATGGAGCAATATGTAATTTATCAGGAGAAATCATCTCAATCTCATTATGTTCAGCTGCTCCCTTTATAAAAGTATTGATTGCTGTTAACGTATTTCCCTTTCTTGCACTTCCATTAATAATTACGATCTTCATAGCTGATCTCCTTTTCTTTTTATTTGTCACATTTAAACTTTATTTGCAAAGCACTCTCCTTATCTTTATCCGACCAATACTTATATCATCTGTTCTCTTCCCAGTAATCCTCTGCATCCTGTATATCATCAAACTCATCGACATGATCATAATAAAAATCTTCTGGATCATCGTAATCATACACATCGTACATATCCATGCTCTTATCATCTCTGCTGTAATTGCGTTTTGATGAAGATGAATGCACGAACTCTACAGCATTGCTAACCCTACCATTTCGACAAGTCGCCATAAATTTTTTCGCTCCATCCCTTTATATGGTACATCTTTCTTGATTTCTTCTCTTTTTTCTTTCTCTTTCTGTTCTGTATACTCTTCATATTGCGCTTTTGTTTCCGCTTTCGCTGTCTGCATTTTCTCCGAATATTTTCCAGTATATTCATTTTCTCGCGGGAAATTCCACGTAAGCCTGTACAGCTGCTCAATTTTTTCTTTGTCCGCAACACCTTTACAATATTCCGCATATGGTATGATATATCTGCTATCTTCGTAGTCTGTTGGCAATTTCTCCAGCAGTTTTATCGCATCCTCATACTCTCCAGCATCTATACACGCATTCGCTTCTTTATACCATTCCTTGTTCTGGCTTTCTGCTGCCTCTTTTGCCCTCGCTCTGGCAGCCTCATCTCCCTTGATAGCACAAAAAGGAACTCCTGTAACTACCAATACGAAAGCTATTACAGCTATAATTTTCTTCTTCATACGTTAAATACTCCCTGCAATATTATTTCTTCCTTCCATTTTTTAGGGTGTATACTGTATTTCTATAAGCACCCAATCGTTCAAGCACCCCCATATCAACCAGTTTTCCAAGAATACTTCTAGCACGTCTTTGTTTTACTTCTAATAGTAGTTCTACCTGATGCGATGTAATCTGCCCGTTTTCTTTTGCAAAATGCAATACCTTTTTCTGCTGCTCACTTAAAGTATTTATCGGCACTTCATCGGCACTAATCGGCATTTTATCGGCACTACTTGTCACTTTATCGGCACTAGCGTTTTCATTATCCTTATCAATTATTATACTATAATCAAACGAATATTCATCATCTAATGGTACAACGATACGAAACACATCATCTTCTACAAACTGCGGATCTCTTCCCGAATAATACTTACTATATTTAAATAGTTTTCGAACTCCAGAACCTAGTTGATCTGCATATCCAATATTTCTGAAAAATGCTGCAATAATTGGATTCTTTGGATTTGGTTCCAGATTGTCAACTGTAATAATGCCCTCTTTCGATGCACGATTTGCATTTTCTACATACATCCGCTTCTTTTCAATTACAAACTTTGCTGTATAACTACTGGTAAATTCTCGGTGCATTAGCGTATTACTAATCATCTCTCTGACAATTGTATTTCTCAGACTTTTATTTATCGCGCCTTCCAGGAAAAACTTATCTGGCAGGTTTTTTCTTCCAAATTCCAGAAGTTGATTATAACTCTCAATCAGGTTCGTTTTAATGATTTCTCGATCATCGTAGCGATCTACATTTACTTTACGCACAAGTGCATCCGTAACATAAGCTGGAGCCACATTTAAAATTACATCATCTTTTCCAAGAAGCATAATTGCCGCAAGATTGTATCCTTCTTCACCTGTAGCAATATCCCGACCATATAACCCTGCACTTTTCAACAACTCCTGATCATCCATCGTAGTCCATGGGTGCTGACCCCCGGTATGATTCTGCGCCATAATTCGAATTTTAGGCAACAAATCCAATCTTAAATCTTCCATTCTTGCATATGGATAAATCTTTCTTTCTGTAAAAATATTCTGCTTACGAATATACATCTGCGCAATCGCACCAGTTGCAGTTACCTTTACATCGGCATCATCCACACGATCATAAATCACTTTTTTATAACTGTGCACCTCCGCACTTGGTGGAATGTGAACGTGAATGATAGTATGATTTTCATCATATTTTATAATTTCAGGAATTAGATATGTGGTAGGCGAAAATAATACCGGATTACTTACAACTTTTATAAAGTTCTTTACCATATCCGGAGCTGCCTTTTCAGGCACACCGACCACTGTTCCATCATCCAGAACGCCCATAAAAAGCTCTCCACCGAAACGATTTAAGAAAGAACATACTGTTTCATAGGTGTCATTTTCTATTCCATTGCCACAGCGTTTAAATTCAACCGCCACGGTTTCTCCGATTGTAAAAATGGATTGTAGTTCTTTCATGTTCATAACATCTCTCTCTATTCTTTTTAGTGCAAGTTTAATAAAAAGCCTCGATTTTACGGCATTTGCTAAACCGTTAATAGGTTACATATATTTACAAAACAGAGTTTTCTGGATATGAAGCAACTTCTAAGAGTCCATTTCTGATGATTTTAGGTACAAGAAATAAAACGTCGTTTTTTCCTTATGAAGGCTTTCTTGTTCTCTCAAAATCTCCTACAGTAGCTAACCTCTCATATCTACCAGGATCACCTGCCTCTGCCGGATTCTAAATTCCTTCGTTCTGCTTATCCATAGTTTGGTGCTGCTTATGCTCCTTTATCGTCAAACCAGAATATGATACGAGTATCTAATTTAGAAATTTCTGTATTTAGTTGATCTTGTATATTTTGTAAATCCATTAATTTCTCTCCTTAACTCCCTCATAATCTGTTAACACATTTCTGAAAGACGTGATTCCAAATCTATAATCAATATCCACATTTATTCCATCTGTCATATTATTCCAACAATCAATCAAAAACCCTCTATTCTTTTCAACTTTATTTTTTATTTGTTTCATATATTTTCCAGGAATTTCTCCTGCAAGTATCTCACCTGTAAGTATATCAATCGCTGCGCTATATCTATCACCTGCATTAACATGCACATGCGGTCTATTATGTTTTCCATATTCACGTGATTGCATATAATAATGAATTTGTCCTTCTCGCCAAATATCTCCTTGAAGTGCAGAAAATGCAAAATATAATTGCAAATTTCCTTCTATTTGAAATTTTCTTAGTAGAGTTTCTACCATAATATCCATATTTTCAATCTCAATAAAATCTTCATGACTTTTTATGCAAATACACGGACAGCTTCTGCAAAGATCACCTATTTGCTTATTCATTTTCTCGCATATTGCATTTCGGATATCTGACATTGTAGTATTTGGCTCCAAAATATATTCTAATTCAAGCTCAGAGTCTCTCTCTAAAATATTTAAATTTTTTCCATCTGGATCATTCGCTGAAAGAATACTACATATATAGCCAGGAACAGGCTTTTTATAGTAATAAATTGTATCAGTATATATAATCTCACTTTTTATTTTCATTTATCAATTCTCTCATATATTAATAATGTATAAGTCCCAGTGCCTGATTTAAATCCACATCCAGACCATCTGTATGCTCATTCCAGTATATCAAAAAGTCTTTTTGATTGTTTTCAATTATTTCTTTTATAATCTTCTGATCTTTTTTTCTTATTTTAGACCCCGTCAACTGTTCTGCTGTTTTTAAAGAAAAACTCCCACTTCCTTCCCCTTGTCTTATATCAACATGTACATGAGGCTCATTATGTCGTTTTCCTTCTCTAGAATTTATATAAAAACGAATCCCATGATCCTCGAACACCGCCCCAGCATCTGAGCTTACCAAAATCTGTATATCAATCGTATTAGATATACCCAATTTTTGCATATAAAATTCTAAATTTTTGCTTTTATCTACTATAGAATACCTCAAACCATTTTTCAAAAAATATATTTCCAGAACATCGTATTCCTCTACAAAATCAAGAGTTGTTTGTTCTTCTCCATACATATCCATCCTATTATTCTTTTCAGAGTAAATATGCCTTCGAATTAATTGGTAAAATTCCTTTATAGATACTGAATTCTCTACCTCAAACATTATGCTTCTATTATTAATTATTCTAAGCGGTTCTATTATTTCTTCCCCAACAATTCCATAATTCTCACTATGCGGAATTAACAGTTCATCACACAAACGTTCTTCTGCATATATATGTACTGTAAAATTAACCGTTATCTTCATTAACAATACCCCACTCCCTTGCATTGCTCTTTTCATTCTGTTCAAAGAGGAGTGTGAATCTTATCCACACTCCCCCCTGCGAACTTTTCTTAAAAATCAATCTTATAAAATATACTGCTGTATATTTGAACAAATTCCTTTGATGTCTACTTTTGATCTGAAATCAAACTGAAGAACCGTTCCATTTGCAAATGTCATAATTAATTCGCTGTCAATATCCAAAACTCCTGCCGTCTCAATTCCGAAATATAAAACTTTTGAGTATGGATATGAAAAGTAAGACGTTTTCTTTCCTGTGATTCCCTGCACATTGACTACAATAACTCTTTTGTCAGTAAAAACCACCTGATCACGTACTGTCTGAAAGCACTGAATAATGTTTTCACCTGTAACCAGCATATTGTTAACTTCAGATTTCACCTATTTTTGCGCAATTTCCTTAAGATTTAAGAAATTTGCATCCTCTCTGATTCCACTGTTTACTGTTGCCATACGCCTTCCTCCTTAAGATTATTTATAATTCTCAAATAATTTCAAAATCTTGCGAGTAAATTTTTCTGTTCCATCTTCTCCGCCATATTTTCTTGTTTTCATATGGGGAGTAAGCAACCGAACGGTTAAAGAACTTTCCCAGATATGTAATTTTAATATAGCAGATTGAGGTACGAGTGTCAATTAAGTGTTAGCGCCTCTTCTCCTCTGGAAACACTGTGATATCCAGTTTCTTTGCTGTTACCATTATCATATTTCATTGTTATGCCGCCTTTTGTATCACCCGGTTTGTAATAGTAATATCCTGTGTACGTATTATCCAGCTCATCCTCTCGAAAATCCCAATATGTTCCATAATTGTAATACAAAGCATTTCTGAACGATGCTTCATTAAAATACTCTGCATATAAAATTGTGCCATCTTCCTTATTAAAAGATACCTCCAGAGAATCACCTGATTCTGCATATTTTTGAAGCACAACATCTGAATCAAATGCAATATTATAATTCCTGCTTTTCGGTGTACCATTATATTCTTCTGCTGTATATTCCACACTGTGTTCTTCTATTAGTTTAAGAAGCTTATCTTCTGTTGTTTCTTTATTAATTTCCAGAAATATCTTTTGCAAAGCATCATATTCCTGCGTTTCCTCTGCTTTTGCT
Organism: Blautia obeum ATCC 29174; assembly: GCF_025147765.1. Taxonomy (NCBI): domain Bacteria; kingdom Bacillati; phylum Bacillota; class Clostridia; order Lachnospirales; family Lachnospiraceae; genus Blautia; species Blautia obeum. The sequence goes on along the minus strand of NZ_CP102265.1, from coordinate 1,047,879 downwards.
TCATTTGTTGAATCTGAAGCAGCCACGCTCCAGCATGAAACGGAAAAAGCAAGACCAGTTGCAATCCCTGTGGCAACAATTTTTAATATATTTTTTCTGATTTTCATTTTCATACAGTCCCTTCTCTTACCTAATTTCCGTTTTCTTCCCAGTAGTCATACGCATCATCGTATCCACCATCATAATCTCCGTCTCCAAATTCATCAGCCCAATCATCGGCAAAATCATCCGGGTCATCATAGTTACTGACATCATACGAATCACTCTTCCAGGAAGAATAGGAATTACCATTATATTTTCTTGGTACAGGTGTAGGAGTATTTCTCCTCTTTGGTGTATAATGATATTTTTGTGATTGGTTAAAAAGCTCAAAACTGTTATAAATTCTTTCACCATTGGAACTGCCTGAAGATTTCTTTTTGCTGTTTTCATAAATACTATTAATATGATCCCAACAGTACTGTGTTCCCGCATCTTTTAGATTCCAACACCCCGGCATTTCACAGAAACTATCATATATCTTCAAGCTCACAATCATCAGCAATAATAATCCCATGGTCACTGCGTATATTATTTTGAATTTCTTTGATTCAAAAAATGGTGGTAAAAACACATAGATTGCCCCCTTCTCTGTCGATTTACTAAATAATAAACTTTTGAGTATTCTAGCTTGCTACTTAACGAAATTCCACCGCACATGAATAATAATGAATTTCATTTTTTATTGATACTTCTCTTCCATGAGATTCCAAATACAAAAAGGATGCCAAAAAAATAGAGCGTTTTTTTCTGTTCAGTGCTTATGCTAAAATTTATACATCCACTTCTAATAAACTGAATAAGTTTTAAGATCTCGATAATTTGCAGATAAATATTCACTTACTTTATCTACTCTAATAAATTTTTGTTTTTTCCATTCATATATTTCGAAATAATCATTGATTTTTAGACATAAAAAAGTATCTTTGCCAAACATTAACTCATCCCTATAAGTCAATAAATTTTTAAACGCATTTAAAATTCCAGATACTACAAACACATTTCCCTCTGTGATATTGCTTACCGATGAATCGATCTTTTTTGCACTTCCAAGTCTGATTGCACGTATCTTAGGATTAGAAATCAATCGCTCCAACGCATTATCAACTGCCAAATTAGCTTGAGATGCAACTAAAACACGCTTATTTCGTATAACCAATTGATAAATTGCCTCTGCAATAACAGTTGTTTTCCCTGTTCCGGGAGGCCCCTGAATTAAACATACATCCGGAACAGACAATATTTTTTCTACCGCTTCTTTTTGTTTTTCGTTGATATCTGAATTCTGCCATGTACTTATTTTCTTGATTTCCTGTGGCGTTCTTGCTTTATTAATGTCAAAAAGCCATTGATCCAGTCCCTGTGAAGCAGCCTTTCCCATAACAAGATTGTTGACTGCACCTTTTAAACGATGAAGCAATGCAAAATCTCCAATTTGCGATGTTGCAATATAGCCATCTGCGTAAAGCTCTCCGGCCATTGTTTCCTCTACATCATCCTGAATGCTTCCCATTCGGCGTATCTGACGTTCAATCATTGTATTTGCATTCACTGTGAATTCAAAAACCAATTCCATCACATAAGGTTCAAAATAATTTCGATTAATTCCAGAAATCAGGGATCTTGTACCTGAATCTCGGTCATTCTCATATTTCTTTGCATAATCCTTTAATGTATCCCATTCATATGTTTCAAGTATTAAACTAAGCACAGTCATCACAAAAAACGTGCACAAAAAAAGACACCAGCCTCCCAGCCAGTGTCTTTTCAAAAACTTTCTTATTCATTCTTTCTACGCCATCATCTCATACGATCCCACCATCACGGGCATGGTCACGATTGACAACAGCGTCGTCAGAACATACAGTGAACTGGCGTATGCCGCATCTTTATCGTAGAGCTGTGCCATGGAGGTGACAGTCGCACAGGCAGGTGTTACAGATGCCAGATACACGGTCAGGAGAATCTGTTTTGCATCCATTATTCCGATAAATGCACAGATTATTTTCATCAGGAACAATACAAATATCGGATATACAATAAGTCTTAAAGCTGTAGAAACATAGTTTCTTTTTCGGTTAAAAACAGTTTTAAGCGGTACTTCTGCGATGACCATCCCAGCCAGCAGCATGCCAATTGGGCCGATCATATTATTCATCATATTCATGACATCCTGTACACCGGATGGCAGCTGGATTCTGCCAATAAACAGTACTACACCTACTATAATGGAGATGATATTCACATTCAGAAGTACCTTTTTCCATTCCAGTTTATCTTCTTCGCAGAGCATATTTTTGCAGTGTGTCCAGATTAATATAAGCTGTACTGCAATGTATGCACTTGAATAAATAACGTACTCCTGTCCGAGAAGTTCCTGCACCAGCGGAATGACAAGAATACCGGCATTTGAGTAGATTACGGTTGCCCGTTCAATTGCATCAAGATGCAGGATATTTTTTAACAATGCTGTAAGAATCAGGAATAAAATGTGTACCGCCACTGCTGCCACGCATGCCAGAATCAGACCCTTCTGGACATCTGGTGTGTATTTCACCTGAAATGCATTAATAATCACACACGGAATGACCAGGTATACCATGATCACAGATACGCTTTTGCTCTCTGAGGATTTCATAAGTCCTGCCTTTACGACTGCATATCCCATAAGCATGATTGCAAACAACTTCGCGATTTCTTCCATTAACAATAAACTGATTTCCATTTCTAGCCTCTCTTCTCCGTCATAAACTCCCGTACAATCTCCAGTCCGCCACTTGGTACGCAGAACTTCTCTCTGCTCTTCTGGCACTCTGCATAGGTTTCTTCCAGGGCAAACCATTCCACGGCCTCGACTTCTTCTTTCTGCAGAACCAGATCCGCGATATCTACCGGTTGATCATAGATATATACAAAAGCCAGTTCTTCATCTCGAAACATTTTGCCATGAAATTCTTTTGCAAACGAAATCGGGAATGTTCCGGCGAATACAAGCTGCTCCGGTGTGGCTTGTATTCCAAGTTCCTCTCCTAACTCGCGAAGTGCTGATTCCAGTGGTTCATCGCCTGCCTGGATGTGTCCCGCCGACGAAGTGTCAAATTTTCCCGGAAAAGAGTCTTTATTCATGGAACGCTTCTGAAGCAGCACTTCTGTTCTTCCATATTTCTCCCGTATGATCCATATATGTGCCGTCCTGTGTGGAATGCCTTCCGCATGCGCTTTCTCGCGGGTTACAGTCTCGCCGGTCGGATTTCCCTGTGTATCTATGATGTCAAATATTTCTTCCATTATCTTTGCCTTTCTCTGCCTGTTTTCCGCAACTTATCTCGAGTTCATTTTTCATCTGCGCGCGTGCTTTCCGCGCGATTCCGGAATTGCTGTTCATAATGCTTGCACGTGTGATCTTGTCGTTGCCGAATTTCTGTCGGATTTCGTCCATAGTTGCGTCCAGTTTTCGGTGACGTTCTTTCTTTTCATTATCTTCAAAAAGTGATAATTGCTCGAAGCTCTCGTCTGTAAGGTTTGTAAGTGCTACTCCGATCAGTCGGAGCGGTTCGCCTTTCCAGGATTCTGTAAAGAGTTTTTTCGCGTTCCTGAAGATTTCATCTGTCATATCCGTTGCATTGGAAAGTGTTGTCTGGTGCGACTTATTTTTGAAATCAAGCGTACGGAAAGTTACTGATACAGAAGTACATTTTTTTCCTTTTCGGCGCATTCTGGTGGTGACCACATCACATTGCTCCAAAAGAATCGGAAGTACCTGCTCTACTGAGACAATATCATCATTAAACGTTGTTTCTACACTGAAGCCCTTGGCTTCTTCAGGCTTTGCTTTGACTGGTGATTCATCGATTCCAAGCGCGTATTGATGCAGCTGATGTCCGGCTTTATTCCCTAATAATGCCTGTATTTCTGACTCACTTACATGTGCCATATCACCAATCGTGCGAATTCCGGCCTCTGTCAGTTTTTTCTCAAAAGCTTTTCCCAGAAACAACAGATCACGCACCGATAACGGCCACATCTTAGTCGGGATTTCCTCTGGAAAAAGTGTATGTACCTTGTCCGGTTTCTCAAAATCGGATGCCATTTTGGCCAGCAATTTGTTTGTAGAAATTCCTACATTAACTGTAAATCCCAGTTCGTCCCGTATCTTATCTTTTATCTCATGTGCTGTTTTTATCGGGTCTGGATAAATCAATGAAGTGCCTGTCATATCCAGAAAAACTTCATCTATAGAAAAGGATTCCATCACCGGTGCATACGACGCGCAGATTTCTTTAAATGCCCTGGAACATTTGATATACAGTTCAAAATCACTTTTTACAATGACGAGCTCCGGACATTTCCGAAGTGCCATTGCCACCGGTTCACCTGTCGTGATCCCATATTTTTTTGCCGGTATGGACTTTGCCACAACAATTCCTGTACGCTTCTTCGGATCACCGCCAATACATGCAGGAATATCTCTTAAATCTGACAGTCCCTGCTTCACTCTTCGTGCTGACTCCCATGAAAGAAACGCACTGTTGACATCTATATGAAAGATTAAACGGCTCATTTTTTGCCCACGTCCTATTCTTTCTTCTGATATTTCGTTCTCAAAAGCCACTTCTGATCGATCACTTTTATTTCATTTCCAAATCGAATATGCAGGGTCACAGATCCTGTCGCCTGCTCGATTTTTTCTATACAGCCTTCTCCAAACTTGGGATGCTGTACCTGCTCCCCGACCGTATACTGAACGATACTTGCCTGACTGCTTTTGTGTTCCTGCTGCCTTCGGTAGGTATCCCGTATCGCCACTGTCTTATCATGAATCGGATTTTTGAGTTTCTTTTCATAGTCATGTTTCATCAACGCTTCGCCAGCTTTGTAGTATGGTGTCGGCGCCGCTCCGACCAGGGAACAACAATATTTCCAGGCACTTCCATGAAGTCCCGGCTGCCACTGATATTCCCTTGGGATTACAATATGATGTTCCATATAATGGGCATACTCATGTTTATAAAGGTCCATACGGTCTTCTTTACTCAGGGGATTTTTTACTCCATATCCCACAAAAAGCAGAGAAAAATGGAAGTGTTCTTTTTCATGATGTCCGGTTCTTGTATAGGATCCCAGTGCATCTGTTTCAAATCCAAAAGTGATTGGAATCTGTGCCCCGCGAAGATGAAATTTCTTATCCAGTTCACGGTATAATGCCCGGATCTGCGCAGTCAGAATCGTAGTTTCTTTTTGTAAGGATGCATATAATTCTGTGTAATCTCTGTCACTCATATCATCTTATTATTTAAGGAAATATTTTCTCAGAAGGTACGTTGGTGTACAGCTCCATGCATGGCAGTAACTGTTTACGATACTGCTTCCATATGGAGACTCTGCCGGATTTTCCGGATTGTAGAGCTCCCAGAAAGTATCCGCACCGTGATTGATCATGCCGCCCCAGTAATATTTCATATAATCCATTGCCTGGTCTTTTTTGCCGCACATCAAAAGTGCTTCTACATAATGATGGTTCATGTATGGAGAGACCATTGCTTTTTCCGGTTTCAGCTCATCCAGCTTATCAAGCATTGCTCTGCCTTCTTCAATGCTGACTGCACCTGCAAGGATCAGCCATACCTGACTTGCGTAGTTGATCTGTTTTTCTTCGCCACTTACAAACAGGCCTGTTTTCTCATCCAAAAGATATTTTCTGACTGCTGCAGTCTTTTCTTCTGCTTCTTTTTTAAGCTCTTCTGCTTTTTCTGTATCACCAAGGATTTCTGCGATTTTCTGCACTTTCTTTGCGCAGTAGATATAAACACCCTGCATAGCTGTCTGTTTGTTCAGGCCTTCGGTCCAGTCAATGAATCCCCAGAAACCTTCACCGTTTTTCATAAGATTTTTTTCGTCAAACTGCTCGCCTGCGATCTCAATCTGGCGATATGCACATTCACTTAAATCCTGCAGAGTATCTTTATCGCCGGATGCTTCATAATAATCTAGAAGTGTTGCACCAAAGAACATGGAATAGTCCAGAAGAAAGGTATCATCTACGATGAATTTCGGCTCTGTAAACAGGCATGCACTTACCTGACCATTGTCTTTTGTCTGCCCTGCAAACAGGTACAGGCATCGTTTTACGAGATCCATGTTATGGAATGTTTCATAGTTTGCAAGTGCCTGAAGTCTTAAGTCTCCGAGCCACAGACGGCGGTCTCTCTTCGGTCCATCCTCAAATACGGACTGCATGCAGTTGTGCAGGGTACGAAGGCTGACCCTGTCCAGTTTACGGATTATTTCGTCATCACTCTCTACCGGTTTCACATCTTCCATGCGGACTGAAGAAACACTGGTGCAGTATACATCTTCCACTACCATCTGCCATTTCAGAGATGTGTCGATTGCCTCGATCTCCATATAACGAAATGCGTATCTTCTTGGAAGTTTCAATTCTGCCGGAAGGACATCGATATGGATAAATTCCTCCTGAATCCATCCACGGCTGATCCATCCGTCATAATCTTTTGAATCCTCGGTCATTTCTTTTGCGATCTCACCGAATTTCAGTCTGAAAAACGCCGGTGAATCCTGCGGACTTCCTACGGAATTCAGTTTCAGAGTCACATAGCCTACCTGATGATCTCCGAAATCCAGGCAGATTTTATCCCCTTTTGCAAGATGACAGGAAGAAAGATTCTCAATCTCATCTCTCTTATGGACTTCCGGAAAAATCTCTTCTGTTTTTACAATATCTACTATAGCAACAGGACGTACCACTGTCTCGATAAGTTTTGGCGTACATGCCTCTGCTTTTTTTACAAATTCATCATTGGTTACTCGAACCATATTTAAATCAATACTTACTGCTGGCATTATGTCATTTCCTTTCTAAATTCATGCAGACTGAATCTGCAAAATATCAAATTATTTTACCTTTTATTGTAAAATAAGCTATACCATTGCGTCAATATTTTTTACCTATCTTTCTCTTTACAAACCTTTCACGCTGACGTATTCTATAACAGGATGAAGAAAATATAATGTATTATTGAGGTTTTATTATGTCTGAAAATACGCAAAAAAAGGCCCGTTCCATTGAAATGGTAACGGGTTCTTTATGGAAAAATATTATTTTATTCAGTATTCCGCTGATGTGCTCGCAGCTTCTGGAAGTTCTCTTCAATTTAAGTGATGTCGCTGTTGTTGGGCGTTTTGCAGATTACAAGGCACTTGGTGCCGTGGGATCTACCACTTTGCTCGTCACATTGTTTGTCGGATTTCTGATTGGTATGGGAAGTGGAGTCAATGTCCGTGTTGCCCACGCACTTGGTGCCGGAAAGCACAAAGATACCGTGGAAACAGTCCACACAGCACTTCTTTTGTGTATGATGATGGGGCTCCTGATCGGAGCCGTCTGTTTCTTCTTTTCCGGGCGCATGCTCATGCTTTTGCATACAAAAGATGATCTGATCGGACAGGCATCTCTGTATCTGAAGATTTATGCGATCGGGCTTCCGGCCATGGGAATATACAACTTTGGTAATGGTGTCTTAAGTGCCCGTGGCGAAACAAAACGTCCACTTTATTATCTGGCGATTGCCGGTGTTTTGAACGTCATTCTGAATTTATTTTTTGTTATCGTACTTCACATGGCAGCAGCCGGTGTTGCGACTGCCACAGCAATTGCGCAATATGTTTCTGCCGGACTGATTCTGATTCACCTGCTCCGTCGCAAAGATGAATGCCGTGTTTCTTTAAAAGACATCAGATTTCACAGACACGCCGCCATTTCTATTCTGATGCTTGGTATCCCGGCCGGAATCCAGAATGCAATTTTCGCAATTGCCAATCTGTTTGTACAGACCGGTGTTAATTCTTTCGATACTGTCATGGTTTCCGGAAGTACTGCGGCTACAAACGCTGACACACTGATTTTTAATGTCATGTATGCGTTCTATACCGGATGTTCCAGCTTTATGAGTCAGAACTACGGTGCCAGAAACAAAAAGCGTGTGCTCAAAAGCTATTTCATCAGTCTGTTTTATTCATTTACAACAGGCTTGATCCTTGGTCTTCTGCTCTTTATTTTTGGTCATCAGTTCATGTCTCTGTTCGCCACAGACGCAGCGGTTATTGATGCCGGCATGCAGAGAATTAAGATCATGGCCTTTTCATATTGTGTGTCCGCTTTTATGGACTGCACAATTGCAGCATCCCGCGGTCTTGGAAAAACCGTCATTCCTACGATCATTATCATTCTGGGATCCTGTGTTTTCCGTATTGTCTGGATCTACACCATTTTTGCCTGGATTCATACAATTCCGGCATTATTCCTTCTGTATCTCTTCTCATGGATCATCACATCTATCGCAGAAATCATTTATTTCATAATAATCTACAGGAAGCTGTGATCCTGTAGATTATTTTTTTCTTTTCTTCTATATTAATAAGTAGGCTTTGTCATTTCTCCTTCATAACTGTTAAATTATTATCATTTTTTAAAAATTTCACTGTTTTTTTATTGCTTTTATTGATGAATTATGTATAATTAACTCTATGAGAAGTTGGAATGTTCCACTTCTTAGAGGTTAAAGAAGCCAGCATATAGATGGCCCTATTAAAGAAGAGAGGTAAATGTAAGATGGCAAAAATCGATTTAACTAAGTATGGCATCACAGGAACAACTGAAATTGTGTACAATCCTTCTTACGAAGTATTATTCGAGGAAGAGACTAAAGCAGGTCTTGAAGGATTTGAAGTAGGCCAGGAGACAGAACTTGGCGCTGTTAACGTTATGACAGGTATCTACACAGGACGTTCTCCTAAAGATAAATTCATCGTTATGGATGAGAACTCCAAAGATACAGTTTGGTGGACTTCTGATGAATACAAGAATGACAACCATCCTGCAACACAGGAAGCTTGGGATGCTTGTAAAGAAATTGCAAAAAAAGAACTTTCCAATAAGAAACTTTTCGTAGTTGACGCATTCTGCGGTGCTAATGCTGATACTCGTATGGCTATCCGTTTCATCGTTGAAGTTGCTTGGCAGGCACATTTTGTTACAAACATGTTCATCCAGCCAACAGCTGAAGAGCTTGAAACATTTGAGCCAGATTTCGTTGTATACAATGCTTCTAAAGCAAAAGTTGAAAACTACAAAGAACTTGGTCTGAACTCTGAGACAGCTGTAATGTTCAACATTACATCCAAAGAACAGGTTATCATTAACACATGGTACGGTGGAGAAATGAAGAAAGGTATGTTCTCTATGATGAACTACTTCCTGCCACTGAAAGGTATCGCAGCTATGCACTGCTCCGCTAACACAGACCTCAACGGAGAAAACACAGCAATCTTCTTCGGACTTTCCGGAACAGGTAAAACAACTCTTTCCACAGACCCGAAACGTCTCCTGATCGGTGATGACGAACACGGCTGGGATGACAACGGCGTATTCAACTTCGAAGGTGGATGCTACGCTAAAGTTATCAACCTTGACAAAGAATCTGAGCCAGACATCTACAATGCAATCAAACGTAACGCTCTTCTTGAGAACGTAACTGTTGATGCAAACGGAAAGATTGATTTCGCTGATAAGAGCGTTACAGAAAACACACGTGTTTCCTACCCGATCGACCACATCGAAAAAATCGTTCGCCCGATTTCTTCTGCACCGGCAGCTAAGAACGTAATCTTCCTGTCCGCAGATGCATTCGGTGTACTTCCGCCAGTATCTATCCTGACAGAAGCTCAGACACAGTACTACTTCCTGTCTGGATTCACAGCAAAACTTGCTGGTACAGAACGTGGAATCACAGAGCCAACACCTACATTCTCTGCTTGCTTCGGCCAGGCATTCCTGGAACTGCATCCTACAAAATATGCAGAAGAGCTTGTTAAGAAAATGGAAAAGAGCGGAGCAAAAGCTTACCTCGTTAACACAGGATGGAACGGAACTGGAAAACGTATCTCCATCAAAGATACCCGTGGAATCATTGATGCTATCCTGAACGGAGATATCAACAACGCTCCTACAAAGACAATTCCTTACTTCAACTTCGAAGTTCCTACAGAACTGACAGGTGTTGATACAGGAATCCTTGATCCACGTGACACATATGCAGACGCTGCTCAGTGGGAAGAAAAAGCTAAAGATCTTGCTGCAAGATTCATCAAGAACTTCGCTAAATACGAAGGAAATGCTGCTGGTAAAGCACTTGTTGCTGCTGGTCCTCAGTTATAATTTCATATTAAATAACAAAATCCAGGGGCTGCCGTTTAACGACAGCCCCATAATTTTTATCTCCCGGTGAGATACATTTTATTTAAATATGAAAAAGAAAATACTACGAAACGAGATGATGAGACATGAGTTGGTATAACGAAGCTATTTTTTATCACATTTATCCACTTGGCCTTACCGGTGCTCCCAAACAGAATGAGTACACAGAACCGGTACATCGCCTGAACACTCTTCTTCCATGGATCGACCATATCAAAGAAATCGGATGCACAGCCCTGTATATCGGACCGCTCTTCGAAAGTGTCGGCCATGGCTATGAGACAACAGATTACAAGAAACTGGACTCCCGTCTTGGAACAAACGAAGATCTGACTGCTTTTGTAAAAGCCTGTCATGACAAAAAAATCAAAGTAATTTTTGATGGTGTATTCAATCATACCGGACGCGATTTCTTTGCATTCAAAGATATTCAGCAGAATCGTGAAAATTCCAGATATCTGAACTGGTATTGTAATGTAAATTTCTGGGGAAACAATGAATACAACGATGGATTTTCCTATGATAACTGGGGTGGATACAATCTGCTTGTCAAATTAAACCAGAGAAATCCAGAAGTTCAGGATTATATCTGTGATGTGATCCGTTACTGGGTTTCTGAGTTTGATGTAGATGGAATCCGCCTGGATGCTGCCGATGTACTGGATTTTGATTTCATGCGTGCGCTCCGCCGTACTGCTGAAGAAGTCAAACCGGATTTCTGGCTGATGGGCGAAGTAATTCATGGAGATTACAGTCGCTGGGTAAATGGAGAGACTCTGCACAGTGTTACAAACTATGCTCTGCACAAAGCACTTTATAGCGGACATAATGATCACAACTATTTCGAGATCGCCCATACGGTAAAATATCTCCAGAATATGGGAAATCTGGATCTTTATAATTTCGTTGATAACCACGATGTAGAAAGAATCTATACAAAGCTATCCAATAAGGCGCACTTTACTCCGGTTCATATTCTGCTCTATACCCTTCCGGGCGTTCCAAGTATTTATTATGGTTCTGAGTTTGGGATCGAAGGACGTAAAGAACGCTCTTCCGATGACAGTCTGAGACCAGCACTTAATCTTGAAGATTACGAATCTGCCCTCAGTGATAATCCTTGCACTGCTCTCATTGCAGCTCTTGGTAAGATCAGACAGAATACACCTGCTCTGAGCTATGGAAGCTACACAGAACTGCAGCTTACCAATCGTCAGTTTGCATTTGCACGTGATCTGGACAGCGTGCGTGTGATTGTGACTGTCAACAATGACGACAACGATGCCTGGATGAATCTTCCTGCCGGAAATGCTGTTGAATATATTGGCACACTGACCGGGCAGAAAGTTTCTGTAGAAGGTGGACACATCAATGTACGCGTGGGTGCAAACAGTGGCGAAATCTGGGTACCATCAGAAGAAACATCTGTTCCTGAAACATTTTCTGAAAACAAGGACTCTATCGTTGAAGAAACACCTGTTACTCAGGAAGAAGTCAAAAACGAAGGCTCTGCAGAAACCAAAACAGCCTCAGCTTCCTCTGTACCGGAAGCTGCAAGTACAAAAGAAGACACCGATAGAACTCCTGCCTCTACTGAAAAGGAGCCTGTCAATTTCGATCCGAACAAAGCTCCGGAAGACATGTCCATCGAAGAGCTCCAGGCTGGCATCCTCGCAAAGATGGCAAACAACGGTCCCGTCACCGATCAGATGAAGAAAACAGTTTACGACAATATATGGCACGATTCTCTGGTCAACTGGCTCAAGAGCTTCTGCTGATTCATATTATAAAAGGCATACTGCATCGCAAATCGACAATTCTTTCTTAAGCGATGCAAAAAAGAGGAGTATCTCACACAATTTTCGTGTGATTACTCCTCTTTTCTTTTATATTGCTCTGTTATGCACATTCCCCGTCAGTCTCTGTCGCAATTCTCCACCGAGCATCGTCACAAATACACTTACCGCAAATACAGAAATGCATCTGTCCAGATAATCCGTCAGAAACTGTACTGCAAAGATACTTCCGGTCAGTCCAAGCGGTGTTCTGGAAAGAAGCTGGACCAGAATCGAAGATCCTGATGAGGTCACACCTCCAAATAATACTGCATTGATCACAGAACTTACAATCGTTCCCGGTACAGTGATCAGTACTGCAGCAAACAGCACTTTTACTTTCTTTACGGATAACTTACGAAAAACAAGTCCACTCATGATACCTGTGATCATACCCACAGGTGCAAAATATAACGAATAGATATCCACTGTCATACCCATAAAAATTCCACTGATCAGGTTCGGCAGCATACCAAACCACGGTCCCAGAACTGCACCTGTCAGAATAGTTCCAATGCTGTCCAGATAAACCGGCAGTTTCATAAAGAGTGCAATCTGTCCCCCGACAATATTGATTCCTACTGCCAGTGCCACCAGACAGATCTGGTAAACATTGATCTTGTTTTCTGAATAATCTTTTTTGTTTCTTTTCATTGTTATCTTCATTCTGTCACCTCTCTACAGCTCATGCAGAAGTTTAAATTCATCCTTCTTCCATCTGCTTCCATCATTTTTTCTGAGTACACGTTCCATAAAGAATGCAAAAAATCTTTCAGAATCTGTTTCTGTAAGAATCCTGCTATTCGGTTCTTTTTTCCAGAAGTTCATAGAATCTACAACAGTCTGACCACGACAAACTCCGTCAGTTGCAACGACTGTAAAGCTATCAAATCCATCGCACATGGATCGGTCAATAAAATATGCCACTGCCAGTGGATCATTGATCACGCAACCAATAATCCCCTCCTGTTCCCAGTGAAAATCCATATAAAATCCTGTGATCTTACGAATAAATTCTCCCATCTCCGGATCCAGGCGGCACATATATTCCAGCCTGTTCGGTGTCAGGACAATTTCACGCGTTACATCCAGTCCAATCATATGAATCTTGCTTCCTGCCTTTGCAAAAAGATCATACACAACGGCAGCTGCATCCGGATCACACCAGTAATTATACTCAGCTACCGGCGAACAATTTCCATGACTCTTGAAACTTCCTCCCATGGATACCATCTCTTCTACATTAGCGATCAGTTCCGGCTTTCTCGAAAATACTTTTGCTAGATTCGTCATCGGGCCAAGTGCGATAATGGATATTTTTTCTCTCTCCAGAAGTTCTGCCAGAAAATCAACTGCATTCTTCTTCTCATATTCACCTTCCACTTCCGGAAAAAAGCTTTCTCCAAGTCCATCCATCCCATGGGTATCCCTCGCATCAATATATTCTTCCCGGAGCGGAACTTCTTCTCCAATATAGATTGGAATATCCATTCTGCCAAGCTGCTTCAGAACCTTTCGTGCATTAGCCGCCCCCATATCAGATGGCACATTACCTGATACTGTTGTGATTGCCAGAATATCAAGTTCCGGAGAATTTGCAGCAAGCATGATCGCAAGTGCATCGTCAATTCCCGGATCACAGTCTATAATAATTTTACGCATAAAAAAACTTCCAACCTTTCCTTCTTCCAGGTGATTTTTATAAAAATCCTCCACAGAAAAAGGTATCGACGATCGGAAGATACCTGCATGACCTAGTTTTTTATACTGGGAGGGTTTCGAACCAGTTATGAAATTTATAAAACATTTCATAAAAATCTACTTATGAAACTTTTTGTAGTATAACAAAAAGGACTCCGGAATGCAAGTATATTTTTACATTCCGGAGTAAAATTTTAGTTACTGTGTATGAAATAAGTATTTACCGATTTTATTCAAATAACTTCTTCACCATATCCGCGTCAAAAATCACAGAAGATACATGATTTACTTCAATCTGATACAGAGCATTTGCAGCAATGTGTTCTGCCGCCTGTTCCAGATCACGGATACCGGTCGTATCAGCAAACTGATCGATCACTGCATCAAGTCCATCCGGAGCCACTACGCACTCTTCTTCTTTGAGACTCATGCGTTTTAATACTTTCGGAAGTGCAAATTTGGAGAAAATAACTTTCTTTTCTTCTGCTGTGTAATCCGGAAGTTCAATGACCGCAAAGCGGGACATTAACGGAGCACTGATCTGTGCTTTGTCGTTGGCTGTCGCAATCGGATAAACACCGCCAGTCGGAACCATACATTCCATATAGTTATCTGTAAATCCAAGGTTATCAAGGAGTGTCAGAAGTACATCCGCCGGATTACCATTTCCCTTGCCATTGGTTGCCTTATCCAGCTCATTGATAATAAATACAAGATTGGACTCGCCTGCCATGGAAAATGCTTCCATAATGATTCCAGGCTTTGCATTGGCATAGACACGGGAACTTCCGGTAAGCTGCTCCGGATCATTAATGGAACTCATATCCAATGTTGTCCACGGAAGTTTCAGGATACGTGCAACTGCATAAGCAATCTGGGATTTGCCGGTTCCTGCCGGACCAACCAGAAGCAGCCCGTATGCCGGAAGTGTATGCGTACGGTTAATCTGAATGATCGTCTCAATGATTCTCTGTTTTACTTTTTCCATTCCATAGAGTTCTTCATCCAGAATACGGCGCGCCTCTACTGGATCAATGGATTCAAAATAGTTATTTTTCCACTGAATATTCATCATAATGGACAGTGCTCTCTGTGCATGTCTGCGTTCTTCCTGCGATACCTCATGAGATTTCGCAACAGCAAGGTTTCTTCTTGCCCAGAGACGGATATTATCCGGCATGGTCCTTCCTGCACAGGTCATAAAATCCGTGATGCTCTGAATGCTGGTCAGCTTCATATCATCGCCGTCCTCATCTTCCTCATCTCCATCCGGAAGCTCTGTCGGTGCATTACTTGCCAGAAGACGTTCGATCATAAACTGCAGGAATCCATCTTCTGCTGAAAGTTTTCCGGCTCCTCCAAACGCAGTTTCACGAATCTTATAGATTGCATATCCATCTTCTGTATTCTGTCCAGATAATCGTACACTAATATGGTTTTCGCCCAGCCATTTTACGAGGCTCACAAAACGTGCATCAATTTTGAGAATATCTGCCGGGAAAACACCGTCCTGTTCTTTAAATTCAAAAGAAGATTTCTGGTTTGGATTGGAAAAGACACCACAGGAATGATGCTTCCACTGACGACTTTTATTATCAATGATCAGGATCGGTTTCTCCGGTGACGGTACTTTTTCATTCGACTGGAACGTCGTATAAGTACATTCCGGATCTTTCTTTTCTGTTTTGCTGTTGCTGAAATCAAATACTGGCATAATAAACTGCTGCTCCTCTTTTATTGTTTGTATTGTTGCAATGATTACCATGAATCTGTAATCACTTATCTGTCTTTAATTCTGATAAAACTCACCGCTGCACACATTATAGATTCCCCGTGGAGTAACGCGTATCTCTGGAATGACCGGCAGAGCCATAAAGGACAGAGTGATAAATGGCGCCATAGCATCCGGCACACCCATCTCGTGTGCCTTGCGGATCATTCGTTCCAGTTTTCTATGACTGTACTGAAAACCTGCATCACTCATCAGTCCCATTACCGGAAGTTCCAGTGTATCATATACATGATGATCTGCAACCAGTGTATAACCGCCCTGCGTACGGATCAGTTCCTGTACAGCAAGATACATATCTTCATCATTGTCACCAATTACAATGATATTGTGAGAATCATGGGATACACTTGACGCAATTGCGCCACCCTGAATACCAAATCCACTCACAACACCGACACCTGTTTTTCCAGTTGCTTTGTGCCTTTCAACCACCGCAATCTTCTGATACTGTTCATCTGCGGTGAATACTCCCATTTCATGAAGTATCTGTACATTTTTACGGACAGTTGTAATTTCACCTTCCTGCATTCCGACTACATTGAATATACCATCCGGAGATTCCAGTCGCAAGTCTTCCTTTGAGAATTCTCCAACATGAACTGTATTTTTCAGTTCTGATGGACATTCTTTTACAATGATCGCTCCGTCCTGATCAATTTTTCTGCCCTTATAGTAAACATCCTGGATCGTCATCTTTTCAAGATTATCCACAACAAGCAGATCTGCCTGATATCCAGGTGCAATCGCCCCAAGATGTGTTAATCCATAACATTTTGCAGAATTGATGGTTGCCATACAGATTGCATCTATCGGATTCATTCCGAGTCCGATAGCCTTACGTACATTATGGTCAATATGACCTTCTTTTTCAATATCTTCGATATGTTTATCATCTGTACAGAAGCAGAATCCCTCTCCATTCATCTGATTCTCTACGATTCCATTCACAATTGCTTTCAGATTTCTTGCAGCACTCCCTTCACGAATATGTACGATCATGCCATTTCGACGTTCTTTCATCGCATATGCAAAATCTGAACATTCATGATCTGTAGCAATTCCGGCCATCGCATATGCCTGCAGATCCATATCAGAAAGAAATGGTGCATGTCCATCCCTGACTTTATCCCTGAACAGTTCCAGTTTCCGGTGCATGGCTTCATCACCCTTTACAACTGATATGTAGTCCATGACTTCACCCAGTCCGAGAATTCTTTTTTTTGAAAGATAAGGTTCCATATCCTGTGCAGTAAGCGTGCATCCATTATCGTCGATTGCAGTTGCCGGAACACAGGATGGCATCATAACAAAAACATTGGCATCCACGTCTTCTGTCTGATTCAAAATATAATCAATGCCCTTTAATCCGGACACATTGGCCGATTCATGTGGATCTACGATAAACGTTGTCGTTCCATGCCTGGACGCCACTGTTACCAGCTCTGCCGGAGTCACAAGTGTAGATTCCAGATGCAGATGACTGTCTATAAATCCCGGACAGACATACCTGCCGCCCAGATCTGTTTCTTCTTCACCCTGGTAGTTTCCGATTCCAACGATCATTCCATCCTGAATCGCAATATCACCTTCCAGGATCTCTCTGGTAAAAACATTCACAATACGGGCATTTTTCAGTACAAATTCTGCTTTTCTCAGTCCACGGGTTACTTTTGAACATTTCTGATATTTCTGTAACTTCATAAAGCCCACACTCCTTTTTATTACCGCCCTTTACAGCAGTTCTATTTTTACCTTATTCTATTATTATCTGTGAAACTTCCGGCAGAAATTTAATCCAGTTTAATCCCGGAAAGTGCCTGTGCAAACGCATTGTTTACTGGTTCTGCTGCTTCTTTCTGCTGTTTTTTCAGATATTTCTGTACGTCTCTTTTGTTGACACCGGCTCCTTCTTTGGTTCTTCTGGCCTGGAAAGATGACAGCTTCTCTTTATATCCACATACACATACAAATGTTTCTTCTTTGCCTTTGACCAGCATCTCCATTCGCTTGTGACATTTCGGACATCGTGCATTTGTTGTACGTGAAATTGTCTCTCTGTATCCGCATTCACGGTCCTGACACACCAGCAGCTTACTGTTCTTGCCATTTACTGCAAGCATTCGTTTACCACAGTTCGGACAGATCTTATTCGTCAGATTATCATGACGGAAGGTTCCTGTTCCTGTCTTGATCTCAACAACGATCTCCTTGGTATATTCGCGAATTCCATCAAGAAAGACTTTCTGTTTCAGTTTGCCTTTGGATATATCAGACAGTTTCTTTTCCCAGTCTGCTGTCAGTTCCGGCTTCTTAAGCTCTTCCGGTACAAGTTCCAGAAGCTGTTTTGCTTTGGAAGTCAGATAGATTTCATTGCCTCTCTTTTCCATAAGGAAGGTGTGGAAAAGTTTTTCAATAATATCTGCTCTGGTGGCAACTGTGCCAAGTCCACCGGTTTCTCCCAGCGTCTTTGCTGCTTGTGTATCTTTTGAGGACATATATTTCACCGGATTCTCCATTGCCGCCAGAAGCGTTGCCTCAGTAAAATGTGCCGGCGGCTTGGTCTTACCTGTTGTCAGACGAACACTGCCTATCGGAAGCTTCTCTCCCTGTTTCAATACCGGAAGCTTCTGGTCTTTCAGTGTCTGCTCTTCTTCGTCATCGTCCGTGCTTCCGCCTTCGTAAACTTCTTTCCAGCCAGCACTCACAACCGTCTTGCCACTTGCCACAAAACTCTGTCCCGCTGCCTTCCCTTCCATGGAAGTCTGTTCATATTCAAATGGAGAATAAAGAACACTCAAAAATCTCCGCACAACCATATCATAGATTTTGCGTTCTTCATTTGTCATATGATCCAGCTGCACAAACTGCTCTGTCGGAATGATCGCATGATGGTCACTGACCTTTTTATCATCCACGAAACTTCCGTTTGTATGGATTGGTTTAGTAAGCAGCGCACCGGCAAGTTTTCGATATGGGCCGGTTCCACAGGCTTTCAGTCTCTCTTTGATCGTCGGGACAACATCCTTGCCGATATAACGGGAATCCGTTCTCGGATACGTAAGTACCTTATGATTCTCATATAATCTCTGCATGATATTGAGTGTTTCTTTTGCGGAAAATCCATATTTCTGGTTTGCTTCCCGCTGCAGAGTCGTCAGATCATAAAGTCCGGGAGCCATTGTTTTCTTAGGCTTTCTGTCCACAGATACAAGTTCCAGATCCGTATTGGAAATCTTCTTCTGGATCTCCTCCGCACGCTCTTTCTGAAAAGTTCGATAGCTTCCGTTCTTCGCATCTTTCCAGGTCCACTGTATTCCACCAGCCTGCAAAGTTACTCCAAAGTAATCCTCTGGTTTAAACTTACGTATTTCTTCTTCTCTTCTCGCAATGATTGCAAGTGTCGGTGTCTGTACACGCCCGCAGGAAAGCTGTGCATTATGTTTACAGGTCAGCGCTCTTGTTCCATTGATTCCAACCAGCCAGTCTGCCTCTGCTCTGGCAACTGCCGCACGATAAAGATTATCATAATCTCTGCCGTCTTTCAGATTGTGAAATCCGTCACGAATTGCTTTATCGGTTACTGAAGATATCCACAGACGGCGAATTGGTTTGTGACATCCGGACTTATCCAAAATCCAGCGGGCAACCAGTTCTCCCTCTCTTCCGGCATCGGTTGCAATGATGATATCACCGATATCTTTTCGGAACAGCTGTGTCTTCACTGCCTGATATTGTTTGGAAGTCTGTCGGATAACGACAAGTTTCATTTTATCCGGCATCATCGGTAGAGTTTCCATATCCCATTTCATATATTTCTTATCATATTCTTCCGGATCTGCAAGTGTCACAAGATGTCCCAGGGCCCATGTTACAACATATTCTTTGCCCTCAAGGATTCCGTTACCCTTCTGGGTACAATGGAGTACTCTTGCAATATCCCTTGCTACAGATGGCTTCTCTGCTATTACCAATGACTTCATACTTCTGCCTCTTTCTCAGGTTATTATCCGTTGCTGTCTGTTTTCCCAGCAAGCTTTCAGTTAAATCTGCTTTGATGTGAGTATATCATATCCCAACAAAAAAAGGAAGGTATGTCACCTTCCAATCTTATATCCTACGCCACGCACTGTTTCAATCAGATCTCCGGCGCTTCCCAGCTTCTGCCTGAGTGTCCGGATATGTACATCCACAGTTCTGCTTTCACCATCAAATTCATATCCCCATATCTGATTCAGAAGCTGTGTTCTTGATAAAACCATTCCGCTGTTTTTCAGAAGCAGCACCAGCATCTCATACTCCTTCAATGTCAGATTAACAGGTTCCTGATCCACCGTCACTATATGTCTTCCCGGACACAGATACAGGTTTTCCAGATGATATTCTTCTGCGCCTTTATCCTCTGCCCGACGAAGCCGTGCCTTGATACGTGAGATCAGCTCCATCATACGAAACGGCTTCGGGATATAATCATCTGCACCGCTGTCCAGTCCCATGACCACATCATATTCTGTGCCTTTGGCCGTCAGCATGATTACCGGAATCTTGCGTGTGTCCGGTCTGGTACGCAGTTTTCGTAAAATCGATATTCCGTCTTCTTCAGGAAGCATGATATCCAGAAGGATCAATGCCGGCACTTCTTTCTCCAGTTCTTTCCAGAACAGGGACGGTCGTTCAAATCCTTTTGCATCCATTCCCTGACTCTTTAATGTATATACTACAAGTTCACGAATACTCTCATCGTCTTCTACAAGATAGATCATTTATTTCCTCCTGCCTGTCTGTTTCTTCACAAACAGGTTCTTTTTTATCTTTTTGCAAAGTATAAAAAATGAACGTTAAATTTCCGGCCTGCACAGTGTTAAATGTTTGTAAATTTCTGTCGAACATGCTATGATAAAGAGAACATAAGGGAGGAACTCATGTACTATTTTATTATAAATCCCAACTCCCGTTCCGGCAAAGGTGCTCTGATCTGGAGGGATCTGGAGAACATTCTGCGTGAACGGAATATTAAATACCAAACTTTTTTTACAGAATATAAAGGACATGCTGTTAAGCTTTCTGCTTCCATTACTGCCTCGATTCCGGAAGATAGTCAAATCAAGCTGATTGCCGTTGGCGGTGATGGTACGATACAGGAAGTCCTGAGCGGAGTAAAAGATATTTCCCGTGTCATTTTCGGCTACATTCCCACCGGATCCGGAAACGATTTCTGCCGCAGTATGAAACTTCCACAGGATCCTATGAAGGCACTCGAACTGATTCTTTCCGATAAACGTCCACATCTGATGGACGTTCCTCATATTTCCTGTGGTTCCAACAGCAGTCGTTTCGCGATCAGCTGTGGAATCGGTTTTGACGCAGCGGTATGCCATGAAGTTGGCGTCACTCCTATGAAAAAAGTCCTGAACAAAATCGGCCTCGGCAAACTGGTCTATCTCTTTGTCGCATTGAAACAATTGCTTTTCCTGAAGCCATCTTCTATGACACTGCTCATGGATGACAATAAAAAAGAAGAGTTTTCCAAAGTATATTTTACTGCCATCATGAATCAGAAATACGAAGGCGGTGGATTCAAATTCTGTCCCGATGCCAGTCCTTCCGACGGCTATCTGGATGTGATCGTTGTAGACAGTTTGAGCAAACCCAAAGTAATATGTTGTCTTCCTACTGCTTTCTTCGGAAAACATACACATTTCAATGGTATCCACATTTTTCGCTGTAAAAAAATTGATATCCACAGTGAAGCCAGACTGGCCGTACATAAAGACGGAGAATCCGCTGGTCTTTTGCATGATTTTTCTGTATGTATGGAACCGAAACAAATCAATATGATCTCATAGAAGTAATTTCTGCAACGCAAAAAACTTCCCCATAAAGGGGAAGTTTTTTAGTTGAATCCATAGAATTTCTGACATACTTTGTAAGCAGCTACAAACATTTTGCGTCCACCTCTGCCCGGAAGATTGGCTGCACGTCCCAGAATACTGTAACGCAGTTTATGATACAGCCAGAGATCCTGTTCACGAATATACTCCAGCATTTCTTTTTTCTTATCCAGTGCTTCCTGAGTACCTGCACGTACCAGCATGATCGAGGACACGGTCGTAATGATATCCAGATAGCTGAGCATATATTTCTTAAGATGTTTACTGTCAAACTGACAATTATGGAATGCGTCCGCCATCAATTTATTGACACGGATCTGCTGGTCAATTCTCTTAATCATTACCTTTTCATTGACAGACTGATCATCTCTTCCGATAAAATAACGATAAAAATTGACATCCAGATAGTACATATTCTTCACAAACGGAAGCGGCTCAAATGCAAACAGGTTATCCACATAGAATGTATGCTTCGGCAGTTCCAATCCACATTCGTGAAGCAGTTTTGTACGATAAATAATAGAATGCATCAACAGATATTTACCTTTTGACATATGCACACTGTCCCATCCGAAAATTTCATTCACCGGAAGACAATGTCTGTACTGCATGACTTTTTTTCTGGAAGCACCCTGTTTTTCATATACAAAATTGCTGATCAGCATATCCAGTGTTTTTGGTCCTCTTGTCAGTTCTTCAAGTGTTTTTAAGATTTGTTTATATGCCTCTTCATTTACCCAGTCATCACTGTCAACAACTTTGAAATAAAGGCCTGTCGCATTACGGATTCCGGCATTTACTGCTTCACCATGACCACCGTTTTCCTGATGAATAGCTTTTATGATCGTCGGATATTTTTCGGCATAAGCATCCGCAATCTCAGCAGTTCGGTCAGAAGAACCATCATTGACCACAAGGATCTCCACTTCTTCTCCACCTTTTAACAAAGATTCGATACATTTCTCCATATATGCTTCTGAATTATAACACGGAATTGCTATACTCAACAATTTCATTTTCCAGATTCCTCCTTCATGTATTTTACATAAACTCTGAATGCAGACGGAATCGCGTACTGCTTTTCAGACTGTTTTTTCTCAGCAAAAATAAATGGCAATCCTCTGTCTGTGTCCAGCGCTGCCACCCGAATCAGATATCCGGTCATCCTCCATTCAATATGCGAAAAAATATGCTTCGCATCCGGAAGTTTCTCAATATAAAGCGGTTCCAGCTGCATATTTTTTACCTTATCCAGCACTTCCTCCCGTGTAAGATGGCCCAGGAGATTCGGAAGCTCATATAATCCGGCAAGAAGACCTTTTTCCGGTCGTTTCTGTATAGCAGTTTTCTCTCCGTCCTGAATCACAAGCACTGTCCTGTTTTGCAGAATACGCTCCTTCTTCGGTGCTTTGACCGGCAGCTCCTCTACTGTCCCGTGTCTGTATGCAAGACAGTACTCCGACACCGGACATGCTTCACAGCGTGCTGGTCCATTCGGCACACAAACCACTGCCCCAAGTTCCATCAGCGCCTGATTAAAATCTCCTGGTGTCTCTTCCGGCATTATCCCCAAAAGGTTTTCTTCAATCTGACGGCGTACTGACTGTTTCATAATATCCTGTCTGTCCTCTGTAATTCTGGATATCACACGAAGAACATTTCCATCTACTGCTGGTACCGGAATCTGATAAGCAATGGATGCGATCGCACCTGCTGTGTAATTCCCGATTCCTTTCAGACTCAGCAGTTCTTCGTAAGAAGCCGGAAGTACTCCCTCGTATTCACAAACTACCGTCCGGGCTGCCGTCTGCATATTGCGGACGCGATTATAATATCCCAGACCTTCCCAGAGCTTCATCAGCTTCTCTTCCGGGCATTCTGCCAAAGCCTGGACATCTGGAAGCTCTCCGATAAAACGCTGAAAATAAGGCTTCACGGCCTCAACTCTTGTCTGCTGAAGCATGATCTCCGATACCCACGTATAGTAGGCATTGTTCTGATCTCTCCAGGGAAGAATCCGTTTATTCTGTCTGTACCAGTCTGTAAGAGGTTGTACGATTTCATTCAGCATGCTTCTGTCTTTTATCTGATCATTTTTCATCTTTTACCCTCAGTATGTTTTAGTATAACATAATTTCAGCCAAATGCCAGTTGATTTTTTTTATTTTACCGGATAGAATGTTATTACTTGGGATTATACCTGTAAATAATTATCTCCCATTACTAAAATTAATATTATTTTTGATACGAAAGGACCCTATTATGGACAGTATTATTTTTGATGTTGATGGAACTCTGTGGGATTCAACAGAAAGTGTTGCTCAGTCCTGGACCGCATATCTGCAGGAAAAAGAACATATGGATATTACCCTGACATCAGCCCGTCTGATGACACTTTTTGGACAGACTCTGTCTGATATCGCACGCCAGATTTTCCCTGACTGTTCAGAAGCAGAACAGCTTCGCCTTATTGATGGATGCTGCCAGGCTGAACATGAAGCTCTCTTAAAAAAATGTGCCCCACTTTATGAGGATCTTGAAAAAATGCTGCAGATCATGTATAAGAAATGTCCACTCTATATTGTCAGTAACAGTCAGAGTGGCTATATTGAAGTTTTTCTTCAGACATCAGGTCTTGAAAAATATTTCAAAGGTCATCTTTGTAATGGAGATACCGGTCTGGACAAAGGCTCCAATATCCGTAAACTTGCAGACACATATGATCTGAAGTCCCCCGTATATGTCGGTGATACGTTTGGCGATTACCAGGCATGCCAGAAAGCAAATGTTCCTTTTATCTTTGCTGAATACGGATTCGGAGAAGTTCCAAAACCGGATGCACGCATCTGCAAACCAATGGATCTTGTCAATATTTCTTTATAAATTCTCTCAAACAAAACAGGCACGGAAGATTTTTATCTCCCATGCCTTGTTTTATCTTTGTATTTATTTCTTGATGCATTTCTTTTTCAGGTATACCACAAATCCTACAAGAATCGCAAGAATTGCAAGAATATAAATAAACTTTGCAGTAAGACTTGTTGTGTAAGAATCTATAAATGTCACGATACCAAACAGAATCAATGTCACTCCGGATCCCTTAGTCATTTTTTTCTCATCATACTTTTCTTTGCGAAGTTTTGTGTTTCCACCCTTCAGAAAAATATCGCCATGTCCTGTCAGAAGCATGATTCCAACGATCAATGCTATTCCCGCAAGGATAAAATCAAATGATCTGTCCATTTTTTATCTCCTGTAATTATATATTAGTAAAAGCATACGATTGGCACACCATACTGTATGATATCATACAGAACCGCTGCATTATCCGGTGGAAGATTGATACATCCGTGAGATCCGTCCGTAAGATAAATATCGCCACCGAATTCATCTCTCCATGACGCATCATGGAACCCAATACCTCCATCAAATGGCATCCAGTACTGTACCTCTGATTCATATTCATAAGTTCCGTCTGCTTTCATGGTTCCTCTCAGTACATCCGGACTTTTCTTATAGTACAATGTAAAGATACCTGCATGTGTCTGACGATCAGCATAACTCATATTTCCAGATACAAAATCTGACTCAAAGATATCGGAACCATTTTGATAATAATACATATGCTGTTCACTTAAATCTACTTCTATATAAGTGTCACCCAGATCATTCACTCCGTAAGAATTGGCCGTCTGTGAATAAACAGGCTCTCTGGTCGTCTGTGTACCAGACTGAATTTCCTTGCTCAGCTGAGCAGCCTCGGCAGCCTGATCGATTTTCCAGCCATATACAGAACTGGAAACGTAAACGGTTCTGCCACTTGTGGTCTGGAACTCACGCTCCGTACCGACCGTATCATAAGTAGCTGCAAGCTGTGCAACATAATCTGCAACATGCTGCTGGAAGGAATTATCGTCCCAGATCAGCTGACCTTTCTCATCAAACTGCAGCCAGTCTTTGATCGTGTCGCCATTCAGAGTTGTTGTCTGACTGCCAAATGTATAGGTAATACTTGCTTTTGTATAATTATTACATGCTTCCAGTGCAGACTGCAGTGCCGGATCATCCTGTGTAACCTCTGCATTCACATATGCCTCCGGTGTATCACTGAAATTTACCGAAGTCTGACCTGCATCTACAGCAGCATTCAGTACTTTATATGCTTCTTTGATATTCAGTTTACTTCCCACTGTTTCCGGTACGATCACAAACTGTCCGTTCTGATATGCAACATATGCATTTTCCGGTTCTGTCTGATTCTCTGCCTGGGCACAGCTGAGTGTCTTAAGCTGTTCTTGCAACTGTGTTCTGTTATACCCTGTATTCTCGGATACAGTATAACTTTTCTGTTCATAGAGTCCTCTGATCCACTCATATGGCTTCTGCTGTTTCAGAAGCTTCAGAACTTCTCCTGTAGAAAGGTACTGATAACTGATATCCGCTCCGGAAATCGTCTGTGGTGCCTGATCTCTGGCTGAAACTTCAATGGTATAATTCTCAAACTTTTGTTTGAAAAGATTTTCTACCTCTGCTGCCGTCATCTGAGAACAGTTCACACCATTGATCCACGTACCTTCAAAGAATCTGTCCGCAAAATAATAACTTGCAGCCGCATAAGCACTCCCGCCAAGAACTACGATCATCAACATAATAAGGCCAAAAATCCGCGCCCCTTTGTGTTTCTTCGCAGGTTTAGAATTCTGATACTCTGGTTTTGCTGATCTGTTCTTTTGCGTATTTGTTTTTCTGGATTTTTTCTTCCTGGAAGTTGACTGATCCGGCATTTCCATATCATCTACCGGAACATATACAACCGGACCTGGTCTGGCAGATTTGCGATGATGTCTTACCGGCTGTGGATCTGGTTCTTCCTCTGCAGAATCATCATAATCTCCAAGGTCATCCATCTCATCTTCGTCCGTTTCCGGTGGAGCTATGATTTTATCCATGGTTGCATTGATTTCTTCTTCAATGCCTGTATTCTCATCCGACACTCCAGAAGTGTCTTCCTGAAGTCCGTCCCTCATTTCTTTGTTGCTCATTTAATATACTCCCTGAATATAAACAATTGAATACAACCATCTATTTATCCTGTTTTTTCCTGTAACGTTTCCATTATAACATACTTCTGTATTTTTGCACCTTAATTTATTGCTTTTTTATATTCTTTTTCCGAGGGTTGGAGCATTATAGTAACAAACCCCTGAATCTTAAGACTCAGAGGTTTGTTCAAAGTTCTGTTTATTTTAGATATTGTGATTATTTCTCAACCAGAAGACTTTCTCCCGTCATTTCTGCAGGCTGTTCCATTCCCATCAGCTGAATCAGAGTCGGGATGATATCTGCGAGGCATCCGTTCTCTCTCAGAGTGTATTTCGGATCAGCGTTTACAAGAATGAACGGAACCGGATTCGTTGTATGAGCAGTCCATGGCTCTCCTGTCTCATAATCAATCAGCTGCTCTGCATTTCCGTGGTCAGCACAGATAAACATCTGTCCGTCAACTTCTTTGAGAGCTTCTACTGCTCTTCCCACACATCCATCAACTGTTTCGATTGCTTTGACAGCTGCTGCCTGTACACCAGTATGACCTACCATATCCGGGTTTGCAAAATTGATAATGATCACATCATATTTATCAGATTTGATTGCATCCACCAGCTTGTCACAAACTTCCGGTGCGCTCATCTCCGGCTGAAGGTCATAAGTTGCAACCTTCGGAGATTTAACGAGGATTCTGTCTTCTCCTTTGTTTGGTTCTTCTACTCCACCGTTAAAGAAGAAAGTAACATGTGCATATTTCTCTGTCTCAGCAATACGAACCTGTGTCATATCATGAGCCGCAAGATATTCACCAAATGTATTCTTAAGAAGTACTTTGTGGAACGCAACCTGTTTGTTCTGAATTGTTTCATCATAATCTGTAAAGCAGACATAAGTAAGATCCAGTTTCTTAGCTCTTTCGAAGCCTTTGAATTCATCATCACAGAATGCTCTTGTGATCTCACGTGCACGGTCTGGACGGAAGTTAAAGAATACTACAGAATCTTTGTCCTGGATCTTTGCAACCGGCTGTCCGTCTTTCTCAATAACTGTCGGAAGGACGAATTCATCTGTCTTATCATTATCATAGGAAGCCTGAACTGCTGCTGCAGCGTCTGTACCTTTGACACCTTCACCTTCTGTCAGGGCTTTGTATGCAAGTTCTACACGATCCCAGCGATTATCTCTGTCCATTGCATAGTAACGTCCGGAAACAACACCGATCTGTCCAACACCGATTTCTTTCATCTTGGCTTCCAGCTGTTCAATGAATTCTTTTCCTGATGCCGGCGGTGTATCACGTCCGTCAAGGAAGCAGTGTACATAAACTTTCTTAAGTCCTTCTCTCTTTGCCATCTCAAGCAGTGCATAGAGATGTGTATTGTGGCTGTGTACACCACCATCAGAAAGAAGTCCCATAAAATGAATAGCAGAATCATTTTCTTTTGCATTTTTCATTGCTGCAAGAAGTGCTTCATTTTTAAAGAAATCTCCATCGTTGATTTCTTTTGTGATTCTGGTAAGCTCCTGGTATACAATACGGCCTGCTCCCATATTCATATGCCCTACCTCGGAGTTACCCATCTGTCCGTCCGGAAGACCTACTGCCAGTCCACTGGCATTTCCTTTTACAAATGGATATTCTGCCATTAATTTATCCATAACAGGAGTTTTTGCTTCGTAGATTGCATTTCCCTCATGTTTGTCGTTCAGACCATAACCATCCAGGATCATTAATACGGTTGGTTTCTTACTCATAATGTTCTCCTTTTACTGTATACTTTTTCTGCATTTTACAGCAGTATTTACTGGTATCATTTCCTATTATATAGTACCAAAAATTTAGAATTTTTCAAGGATTTTATCAGAAAAGCTTAACGGAAGTACGGATAGTTTGTCTTTCGTATCTGCCTGGAGCTGTTCGAGCCAGCCTCCGCAGATTGCTGTCAAAAGTTCCTGCATCATCCCGCGGGATTCCGGAGCAAATTTTTCCACACGTTTCACCATCGCGGCCAGACTTTTCAGTCCTCCGGACTGTACTTCACTCAGATTCTCATAACCGGATGCCTGTAATGTTGCAAAAAGATCTTCAATCAGAAGTCTCTTCTGTTCCATATCCATACCATCGATCCATTTGTGCAGGATTTCGATAAATCGGAGTGCCGTTTTGTTCAGACTGTCTCGCCGTACCAGCGCCGGTCCCTGCACCTCCCAGGAAAATGCATCATGCTGGAGAAGTCCCTTACTGGAACTTGCAACAATAACCGGTTCTTTTTCATGCTCCAGAAGCGTCCCTATAATAGAATACTCCGGAATAATGCGAATAATCTTCGGCATCATTTCTTTCGTTTCCGGCAGCTCTTGAAATTCTCTGGAAAATCCGGGTCCGTCATTAGAATAGATTTCAAGTATCTTTTCATGAGCACTTTTGCACATCACCGAGCCATAAATCGCAAGGTTTCCACCTTTAGAATGTCCTCCGACTCTGAGCATTCCATCTGTATGTTCCGAGATTTTCTGCAAATACTCTATGGCTCTTTTTTGTGCCGGAACTACACCTGTGCTGAGATTAAAATCTTCTTTCCATCCTATGATCGTATCATCCGTTCCACGAAAAGAAACATAGGAAGTTCCGTCCTCAAGAACAATTTCCATTGCAGCAAACTGCTGCTCAGCTTCCGTTACAATATCATTCACATAATTTCTTACCACACATTTTCCAAATCTGACAGACTTCGCCATTTCCATCATCATAAACGGAGCCAGGCGGATAAAAGATTTATCCGCCTCCAGTTCTTTCATCGTATGAAGTTTCATAAATTCTTTCGTCAGCTTTTTCAGTCCGATTCCCTTCTGTTTTGTCACTGCCGAAATTCCATCCAGATTCACATATGAAAAACATGCAAGAATCAAATTGTCCACTTCGTTAAACTGCGACTGTTCAAAGGAAAGATCCCCTCTCCAACTGATGTAATCCATAATATTTCCCATAAGCAACCCCTTTTGTGAAATTTTATACTCCGTCCACAAAGCAACTTAAGGTATCTCTGATCTATACGATCTTATTCTCCATATACACGAAGCATGCTACTTACTTTACGTACTGAGCTTCTTCCACTCAGTTCTTCCATTGCCGTACGGAAATCGCCTTCGCGAACTTTGGCTGTGATGACAACAACTTCGGCACTTCCTTCTGCACGGAAAGCTTTCTGAATGATCTGTGCTACGCTGACTCCATATTTTGCAAAGACCGCAGTCATTTCAGCAAGTACACCACAACGATCCTCTACGATCAATCTCATAAAATAACGATTATAAGTATCTGCCATCTTCTTTACCGGAAGTTCTTTATAACAGGTACATCCGATTCTTGCACAGCAGTTTGCCTTAATATTTCTTGCAATATCAAAAAGATCTCCTACAACAGCGCTTGCTGTCGGAAGCTCACCTGCGCCACGACCATAGAACATGGCATTTTCTACTGCATCACCATTGACAAATACAGCATTATAAGAATCATTTACAGATGCAAGCGGATGACTGCTTGGAATCAGCATTGGGCAAACATATGCTTCAATTCCCTCTTCTGTATTCTTTGCAACTCCAAGAAGTTTTATGTCACAGCCCATTTCTTTGGCATATTTGATATCTTTTGCTGTAATCTTAGTAATTCCTTCAATATAAACATCATCAAAAACAACTCTGGAATTAAATGCTACAGACGCTAGAATTGCCACTTTTCTTCCTGCATCCAGTCCTTCAATATCTGCTGTCGGATCGGCTTCTGCATAGCCAAGTTCTGTTGCAAGTGCCAGTGCATCTTTAAATTCCATTCCATCCTGGGTCATCTTTGTAAGAATAAAGTTTGTTGTACCATTGACAATACCCATAACTTCTGCCATATGATTACCGGCAAGACATTCTTTCAATGGACGAATGATCGGAATTCCACCTGCTACAGCTGCTTCAAACAAAAAATCCACATGATGTGCTTCTGCTGCATCAAGAAGTTCTTTACCATGTACCGCAATCAGATCTTTATTTGCCGTTACGACATGTTTTCCTGCATTTATTGCTGCCAGTATGTAGCTTCTTGCCGGTTCAATTCCACCGATCAACTCGATCACAATATCAATTTCCGGATCATTTACGATCTCATCCCAATTGTTGGTCAGAACGGCCGGATCTTCAACCTTTGCAGCAGCTTTTTCCAGATTACGTACCAGGATCTTCTTGATTTCAATCTGACTTCCAAGCTTCGGAATCATGTCTTCTTTCTGCTTCTGTAATACCTTATATACACCTGTTCCTACTGTACCAAAGCCCAGAAGGGCAGCACGAATGATTTTTTTATCCATTTTGAAATAGGCTCCTTTCTCCTCGTCCCTTATCTCTTTATTCTTATATTACTGTTCACAGGTAATATCCCGCGAGGTGTTTTTCCATGAATATGGCAAAATCCCGAGACATACGGGGCAAAATGCTATCACCGAAGGTGATGTGGAATGCATTTTGACCAAGCTACTGTGAACGAAGTGAACAGTGAATATTTTACCACTTGTGTTTAATAGTATTGTATAAAGCGGATTTTGTCAAGCGCGGACATTTGTACGTCTCTGGAAACAAAAAAAAGCCAGATACCTCTTACCTGGCCGGTTTGAAGTATCTGACTCTTAAAATCATCTTATTGATAATTATTTGTAGTTAACGATCTTTCCGAAATCTGGTTTCAGGGAAGCTCCACCAACAAGTCCACCATCGATATCACCCATTGCAAACAGTTCTGCTGCATTTCCTGCATTTACAGATCCGCCGTACTGGATACGGATAGCTTCTGCTGTATCTGTGTCATAGATTTCAGCAACACACTCACGGATACCTTTGCAGATTTCCTGGGCCTGTTCGCTTGTAGCTGTTTTACCTGTTCCGATAGCCCAGATTGGTTCGTAAGCGATAACCATAGTTTTAGCCTGGTCAGCTGTTACGTTCTGAAGACCAACTTTAACCTGCTGACGGATCCAGTCCATAGTGATGCCCTGTTCTCTCTGCTCAAGAGATTCTCCACAGCACATGATTGGTGTAATACCATGTTCGAAAGCTTTAAGTACTTTCTTGTTAACGTCTTCGCTTGTTTCTCCGAAGTAATCTCTTCTTTCGGAATGTCCAAGGATAACATATTTAACACCAGCGTCAACCAGCATAGCCGGAGCGATTTCACCTGTGTAAGCACCTTTTTCTTCGAAGTACATGTTCTCTGCTGCTACAGCAATATTTGTACCTTTGCAGGCTTCAACAACCGGAACGATGTCGATTGCCGGAACACCGAATACTACGTCTACTTCATCGTTCTGTACAAGTGGTTTCAGAGTTTCTACTAATTTAACTGCTTCGCTTGGAGTCATGTTCATTTTCCAGTTTCCAGCGATAATTTTCTTTCTTGCCATTTTTATTATCTCCTTTTTTATTTATCATTAGCTGCTGCTACGCCCGGCAGTTCCTTTCCTTCCAGGAATTCCAGAGATGCTCCACCACCAGTAGAGATGTGAGTCATCTTATCGCCATAGCCAAGGATATTTACAGCTGCTGCGGAGTCACCACCACCGATGATAGTTGTAGCTTCTGTATCTGCAAGAGCTTTAGCAACTGCTTCTGTACCATGAGCAAAATTCGGCATTTCGAAGCAACCCATTGGTCCGTTCCATACAACTGTCTTAGCATCTTTTACAGCGTCACAGAAAATCTTTTCTGTTTCTGGTCCAATGTCCATTCCTTCCCAGCCGTCCGGAATGCATCCACGTTTTACAACCTGGATATTGCAGTCGTTAGAGAAGTCATCACCGATTCTGTTGTCAACAGGAAGAAGAAGCTTAACGCCTTTTTCTTCTGCTTTTTTAAGCATGTCTAATGCATACTGAAGATAATCATCCTCACAGAGGGAATTACCAATGTGTCCGCCAAGAGCTTTGGAGAATGTATAGGACATTCCACCACCGATGATCAGAGTATCAACTTTGTCAAGAAGGTTGTTGATAACAGAGATCTTGCTGGAAACTTTCGCTCCACCAAGGATAGCTACAAATGGTCTCTCCGGATTTTCTACTGCATTTCCAAGGAATGCGATTTCTTTTTCCATCAGATATCCAACAACTGCGGTATCTACATATTTGGTAACACCAACGTTGGAGCAGTGTGCTCTGTGAGCAGTACCAAATGCATCATTTACGAATACATCGCAAAGGGAAGCAAGTTCTTTACTGAACTCATCACCGTTTTTGGTTTCTTCTGCACGATAACGTGTATTTTCAAGAAGAATAACTTCTCCGTCTTTCATGTCAGCTACTGCTGCTTTTACGGTATCATCAACAACAACCGGGCTCGGAACGAATTTAACTTCCTGTCCCAGAAGCTCTGTGAGACGTTTTGCAACAGGTGCAAGAGAAAGTTCCGGTTTCGGCTCTCCCTTCGGTTTGCCAAGGTGTGAGCAAAGAATGATCTTTCCGCCATCTGCGATCAGCTTCTTGATTGTAGGAAGAGCTGCTACCAGACGGTTCTCATCTGTGATTTTGCCGTCCTGCAGAGGTACATTAAAGTCACATCTTACCAGAACTCTCTGGCCTTTTACATTGATATCATCAACGGATTTTTTGTTTAATCCCATGCTAATATTCCTCCAAATTCATAAAAAATGGGCCCGGTCCAAATCAGACCGGACCCTGACTGAGTCTATTTGTGTCATTGCAAAATGCAACAACTTACTCCACACTTTAACTTATGGACTTAATTAAGCGTTCAGAAGTTTTCCAAAATGTTTGATTGTACGAACCATCTGGCTTGTGTAGGAGTTTTCATTGTCATACCATGAAACAACCTGTACTTCTGTTGTGCCGTTCTCAAGTGGCAGAACCATTGTCTGAGTAGCATCAAACAGAGAACCAAATCTCATACCAACGATATCGCTGGATACGATTTCGTCTTCGTTGTATCCGAAGGATTCGTTAGAAGCTGCTTTCATAGCTGCGTTGATCTGCTCTTTTGTAACGTTTCCTTCAACTACTGCTGTAAGGATTGTTGTAGAACCTGTTGGGGTTGGTACACGCTGAGCGGATCCGATCAGTTTGCCGTTCAGTTCTGGGATAACCAGACCGATTGCTTTTGCAGCACCTGTGCTGTTCGGAACGATGTTAACTGCAGCTGCACGAGATCTTCTCAGATCACCTTTTCTCTGCGGTCCGTCAAGTGTCATCTGATCACCTGTGTAAGCGTGGATTGTGCACATGATACCAGATTTGATCGGTGCAAGATCGTTAAGAGCCTTAGCCATTGGTGCAAGGCAGTTTGTTGTACAGGATGCAGCGGAGATGATTTTATCTTCGTTTGTAAGTCCTTCATGGTTTACATTGTAAACGATTGTCTTAAGGTCGTTTCCAGCCGGAGCGGAAATAACAACATGTTTAGCACCTGCATCAATATGAGCCTGAGCTTTGTCTTTGGATGTATAGAAACCTGTGCACTCGAGAACTACGTCTACACCGATTTCTCCCCAAGGAAGTTCTGCAGCGTTAGCTTTTGCATAGATTTTGATTTCTTTTCCGTCAACTGTGATGGAATCTTCTCCTGCTACTACTTTGTCAGCCAGAGCATATCTTCCCTGAGTTGAGTCATATTTTAATAAGTGAGCCAGCATTTTCGGGGATGTAAGGTCGTTGATAGCAACGATTTCAAATCCTTCTGCTCCAAACATCTGACGGAATGCCAGACGACCAATACGGCCAAATCCATTAATTGCAACTTTTACTGCCATGATAAATTCCTCCTATGAAATAAATGGTTGATTATGGCGTTTGTTAAAGAAACGTCAACCTATTGCATATTGTATCGAATCTCATACAAAAATTCAAGGGGATTTTATAAAAAACATCAGAAATTTCTATTTAAAAGGAAATGAAACCATAGCATATGCGATTTTTGCATGCTATAATAATGTCAATCCATACAAAGGAGGATACAAAAATGTCAAATCAGATCTTATGGGACTGCCATATGCATTCTTCTTTTTCTGCTGACTCAGACACATCTATGGAAGATATGATCCGCGAAGCAATCTGCCGGGGTCTCACCGGCATCTGTTTTACAGAGCATCTGGATCCTGATTACCCACCTACACCGGATAATGAAATATTTGAGCTGGATCTTGATGGATACAGAGAGACTCTCTTTAGACTCCGAGAAAAATATCAGAAGGAACTACAGATTCATTTCGGTATTGAACTTGGCCTGCAGCCACATTTGCACGACTACTTTCACGAGCTTCTGGCAACAATGCCGTTTGATTTTGTGATCGGATCTTCTCACGTTGTCCATGGATATGACCCTTATTATAAGGAATATTTTAAAGGGCGCGAAGAATCTGCATGTTACCGGGAATATTTTGAATCCATTCTCGAAAATCTGCATGCATTTTCTGAGATGGATGTATATGGACATATTGATTATATTGTACGCTATGGCCCGAATCAGAATAAATACTATACTTATGAACGTTACCAGGATATTCTTGATGAGATCCTGCGCACCGTCATTGCCAAGGGACGGGGAATTGAGCTGAATACCGGCGGTTTCCACTACGGCCTCGGAGAGCCAAATCCCTGCCGTGCAGTCATTCGCCGCTATCGCGAACTTGGTGGTGAGATCATCACTGTCGGTGCTGATGCGCATGGACCGGAAAAAATTGCCTATGATTTCGATAAGGCTGCTGC
Source organism: Blautia obeum ATCC 29174 (assembly GCF_025147765.1). Taxonomy (NCBI): domain Bacteria; kingdom Bacillati; phylum Bacillota; class Clostridia; order Lachnospirales; family Lachnospiraceae; genus Blautia; species Blautia obeum. The sequence continues at coordinate 1,012,552 of NZ_CP102265.1, read as the reverse complement.
AATACTTGCAGACTGCGGTTTTAAGTACTATACTGTATTCCAAAACCGTAAACCGGAATTTGTCAAATTATAATTTTCAGATAAAGATACAAAAGGAGGAGATCCATCATGGCAAAAAAACGTCTTCAGAAAAAGCGTGAAGCTGCCAAAACTTCTGCTTTCCAGGCTGCTGCTGCGAAAGCAGAAACCCCGAAAATAACTACAAAAAAAGTTCAACCAATTAAGGTTGAAACAACAAAGACTGAACCTGTTAAAGTCGAGACTAAGAAAACAGAGCCTATCAAGGTTGAAACAAAGAAAGTCGAACCTGCTAAAGTTGAAACGCAAAAAGCTGAAGCTGTCAAAGTTGAAACAGCTAAGGTCGAATCAGCTAAGGTTGAGACTAAAAAAACAGAGACTGCCAAAGTCGAAACTACAAAAGCTGAACCAGTCAAACTGGAAAATAAGCGTGATGATGATCACATCTATCGTGAGCGTCTTGCCCGTCATCTGGACGAGCTGAAATGGCTCTACTGTGAACTGTATCAGGATAACCCATATGTCACAATGCATCTCAATGATCTTCTCAAAGTCCTGAAGAAATTCTATGATATGAGAAATGATGCCCTGAAAGAATCTGATCTGAATCGCGAAAAAGATCCGACATGGTATAAACGCAACGATCTCATCGGTATGATGATGTATGTCAACGCTTTTGCCGGTACTCTTTCCAATCTGGAATCCAAACTGGATTATATACAGGAATGCAATGTCAATTATCTGCATCTGATGCCACTCCTTGACTCCCCGAGGGGACGCAGTGACGGTGGTTATGCAGTTGCTGATTTCCGAAAGGTTCAGGAAGAACTTGGAACCATGGATGATTTTGCAGCACTGACTGCTGCCTGCCATAATCGCGGCATCAACGTCTGCCTTGACTTCGTCATGAACCATACATCCGAAGACCACGAATGGGCAAAACGCGCCCGTGCAGGAGAAAAAGAATATCAGGACCGTTACTTTTTCTTTGATAATTATGATATTCCTTCATTATATGAGCAGACCTGCCCGGAAGTGTTCCCGACAACTGCACCTGGCAACTTCACCTGGCTGGAAGACCTTCATAAACATGTTATGACTACTTTCTATCCGTATCAGTGGGATCTGAACTACCGCAATCCGATCGTCCTGAACGAAATGATCTTTAACATGCTGTACCTGGCTAACCAGGGTGTAGATATTGTCCGTCTGGATGCTGTACCATATATCTGGAAGCAGCTTGGGACGAACTGCCGTAACCTGCCACAGGTTCACACCATCGTTCGTATCATGCGTATGATCTGTGAGATCGTATGCCCTGGCGTTCTTCTTCTCGGAGAAGTTGTCATGGCTCCTGAAAAAGTTGTTCCATATTTCGGAACTGTCGAAAAACCAGAATGTCATCTGCTGTACAACGTTACGACTATGGCAAGCACATGGCACACAGTTGCAACAAAAGATGTCTCCCTGCTTCGCCGTCAGCTGGATATCATCTCCGAACTTCCGAGAGATTATGTATTCCAGAATTATCTGCGTTGCCATGACGATATTGGATGGGGACTGGATTATGAATATCTTGAAAACTTCGGTATTCAGGAAGTACCTCATAAAAAATATCTGAATGATTTCCTTACAGGAAAATATCCAGATTCTTTTGCACGAGGAGAACTTTATAATGATGATCCGCGTCTTGGTGATGCAAGACTGTGCGGAACAACAGCTTCTCTCTGTGGTATTGAGCGTTTTGGATTTGAAGGAAATCAGGAAGGTGTGGACAGAGCTGTCCGTTATGATATTACACTGCATGCATTCATGCTCTCTCAGTCCGGTATCCCGGTAATTTACAGTGGTGACGAGATCGGTCAGGTGAATGATTATTCTTACAAAGATGATCCGGAAAAATCCGATGATTCACGTTATCTTCACAGAGGAAAATTCGACTGGAAGCTGGCTGAAAACCGTCATGATCCTGCTACTGTACAGGGCAAACTTTTCCCTGTGCTTAATAAACTGGAGCATATCCGTTCAAGCCACAGTGTATTCAACAGTAATGTTCCAATTCGCACCATTGACACCTGGGATACTTCTGTTCTTGCTTTTATACGTGAGAATAATAAGGAGAAATTTATCGGTATCTACAACTTCAGTGAGAATGATAAAGTTGCATGGATCAATGAAGAAGATGGTATGTACACAGATCTTATCTCCGGACGAGAGATGGAAGCCAGGGGTGTGCAGATTCCGGCATTCGGATGTTACTGGCTGTGCAGAAATAAACAATAATTTTTAAGTACATAAATATACCAAAAGGCTCCGGTCACAATTGACCAGAGCCTTTTTATTCGAATTCCTATTCTATTTACGTAATTTATCAATAAATGCAGTAAATTTTCCTGGGTTTTCTTTATCCAGAGAACGTGCATAGATTCCCTTCAGCCAGACAGTGATCACATCGATCAGTACCGGTGCAAAGGTCATCAGTATGAATACCAGGATGATCATTCCAAAATCCAAAGAACCAAGAGAAAGCAGTTTCTGGAAAATAACGGCCGCCGCAAAGAATATAAACTGCATACCGTAAATGATCGTCTTACGATAGGTATTCAGTGGTGCATAAACGGTCTTCAATGCAGCCATATAGTTCCATCCTGTAACAAGAACACAGGCTGTATTCAACATTTCTGTGGAATGATATACATTCTGACAAACGAGCATGACCGCAAACACACACGATGTAATCGTGAGTGCTGCCGGAAACGCATTGATAAATACATGCCTCAGGAACGTATGATCAATCTTCTCGTAATTGTTTTCCTGTGCAAGCAGGAATGTCGGAATACCTACCGCACACGCGCTGATCAGTGACATCTGGATCGGTTCAAACGGATACGTATTTCCAAAGAAGATCGTCAGCAATGACAACATAACGGAAAACATCGTCTTGATCAGGAACATGGATGCCGCCGTACGGATGTTGTTTACGACTCTTCGTCCCTGATTTACAATATGCGGCATAGATGCAAAATTTGAATCCAGAAGAACGACATTTGCAATATTCTTTGCAGCATCACTTCCCTGTGCCATGGCAATACTGCAGTCAGCCTCTTTCAGGGCAAGAACATCGTTGACACCGTCACCAGTCATAGCTACTGTATGTCCCTGGGATTGCAGTGCCTGAACCATCGCTTTTTTCTGCTGTGGCGTCACCCGTCCGAACACGCTGTACTCTGCAACTGCATCCTGAAGCATCTCATCGGATGTCAATGTCGTCGCATCTACATATCTGTCGGCATTTTTAAGTCCGGCACGCTTTGCAATCGCTGCGACCGTCACCGGATCATCACCGGAAATGACCTTAAGATCTACCTCCTGGCTTTCAAAGAATGCCAGTGTATCTGGTGCTTCCTCTCTGATCACATCTGTCATAAGCATCAGTGCAAGCGGTTCCAGTCCCTCTGGAAGTTCTGTTCCTTCTACCATCTGGGAACTATGCGCCAAAACCAGTACTCGAAGCCCGTCTTCAGCATATACCTGACATCGTTCTGTCAGCTCCTGGTTATCTTCTGGAAACAGGAACTGTGCTGCTCCCATCAAATATGTGCCTTTTTCTTCAAAAACGGCACCACTGTATTTTCTGTCGGAAGAAAATGGAATCACATGTTCCAGTGTCATACCCTGCTTTGCCGGAAAACGTTTACGCAATGCATCGATCGTTGCATTCTGATCTTTGAGTACGTACATCATATTGCACATGATCTCGCCGACTTCGTCCATAAATGCCGGACCTGCGTCTGTTTCATCTGCCGAAACCTCAGTTACAGAAACTTCTGTTATTTCTGTATCGGATACTTCGGCTGCCTGTACTTCTGTCTGTCTGGATTCCGTATCCATTTCTGTCAGTTCTGCTGATTCCGTAATCTCGGCCAGTCCTGCATCGACTTCCGCATCCGTACTCTCATCTTTAGAAACTCTGTAAGGCTCCACACGCTCCACGCACATGGTTCCTTCGGTGATCGTACCAGTCTTGTCCAGACAAAGTGTGTCAACTCTGGCAAGCGTCTCAATACAATAGAGCTCCTGCACCAGTGTCTTCTTATTAGCAAGGACAAGTGCTCCAAGTGTCAGTGCAACGCTGGTCAGAAGAACAAGGCCTTCCGGGATCATACCAAGGACTCCGGCTACCATACTTACGATAGAATCCTTAAATGTATCTCCAACAATATAGTACTGCTTGTAAAACAACAATGCTCCAATCGGTACAATAATGATACTGATCACCTTCAGAATCGCATTCAGAGAATTCTTCAGTTCTGAATTGTGACGCTTGAATTCTTTTGCCTCACTGGTGATCTGGGCTGCATAGTTGTCCTTTCCGACATGGATGATCTGACAGTTTGCCTCTCCGGAAGTCACAAAACTTCCGGAAAAAAGCTCATCTCCCACATTCTTGGGAAGATTGTCTGATTCACCAGTCAAAAGAGATTCATTGACCTCTACACTGCCTTCAAGCACCCTCGCATCTGCCGGTACCTGATCACCGGTCTTGAGACAGACCACGTCATCCAGTACCAGTTCTTCTGTCGGAACGGTCCATTTCTGTCCTTCACGGATAACAACTGATTTTCTCGCTGTAAGGATTGCCAGCTTATCGATTGTTTTCTTGGCACGTATCTCCTGTGCAATACCGATCAGGGTATTGATAACAATGATACATACAAAAAATGCATTCTTATAAGAGCCAACCAGAAGTACAAGCACCAGAAGTACAAGGTTCAGAAAGTTGAAAAATGTCAGTGTGTTTTCTCTTATGATCTGCTTATAGGTCCGGGTATTCGGATTCTCGTCCGCATTAACCTTGCCTTCTGCGATTCGCTCATTTACCTGTTCATCTGTAAGTCCTGTCAACATTTCACCTCACAATTTACTGTTTGCTACAAATTAATATTTCCAAACAGCATTCTCTATTTTACCGTTGGCATTCTCCCCCTCACAGCCGAATTTATTAATATTCTTCTTCCTCTTCACCCTCACTGATGTCAGACTTTGGTTTGTCCAGTCCCTCGATCACGATTCCATGTTTCTGTGCATAATCCCACAGTGCAGCATGGATTGCTTCTTCTGCAAGAAGTGAGCAGTGTACTTTGACCGGCGGAAGTCCGTCCAGAGCTTCCATAACGGCTTTATTTGTGATCTGCATTGCCTCTTCGATAGTTTTTCCTTTTACCATCTCTGTTGCCATACTGCTGGTTGCAACAGCAGCACCACAGCCAAATGTTTTGAATTTGCATTCTTTGATGATATGAGTCTTATCATCGATATCAAGGAACATTCTCATGATATCGCCACATTTAGCGTTACCAACGGTTCCTACACCACTTGCGTTTTCGATTTCTCCTACATTTCTTGGATGCTGAAAATGATCCATAACTTTTTCACTGTACATAATATAACTTCCTCCTGTTATTTTCTTCTTATTTTCTTCGGTCTATCATCGTCTGCCCTTGATAAACACTTTTATTTATTACTGCTGATGTTTCTTGATAAAATCTTCATATAATGGAGACATACTTCTCAGATACTGTACAATTTCTTTCAGTTTATCTACTGTAAAATCAAGATCTTCTTTTGTTGTCTCATCGCTTAAAGTAAGTCTCAGAGAGCCATGTGCAACCTCATGCGGTACACCGATCGCAAGAAGTACATGAGACGGATCCAGAGAACCTGATGTGCATGCAGATCCACTGGAACCGCAGATGCCGTTCTGGTCAAGCATCAGAAGCATAGATTCTCCTTCAATGAACTGGAAACTTACGTTTACATTGTTCGGAAGACGTCTTACTTTGTCACCATTCAGTCTGGAATATGGAATCTCAGTAGTCAGGCGATTGATCAGGTAATCTCTCAGCTCGATTTCCTTAGCAGTACGTTCTTTCATAGTTCTTACTGCACGTTCTGCTGCTGCACCATATCCAACAATTCCAGGAACATTCTCTGTACCTGCACGACGTTTACGTTCCTGTGCGCCTCCATGTACAAAGGATTTGATCTTGACACCTTTACGAATATAAAGGAAGCCGATTCCTTTCGGTCCATTAATCTTGTGTCCACTGGAGCTCAGCATATCAATGTTGTATTCATCCACATCGATCGGTACCTGGCCAAATGCCTGAACTGCATCTGTATGGAACAGGATGCCATGTTCTTTGGCAATACGTCCAATTTCTTTGATTGGCTGAATGGTTCCGATCTCATTGTTTGCAAACATTACAGAAATAAGGATGGTTTCCGGTGTGATTGCTTTTTCCAGTTCATCCAGACGGACAACTCCATTCTCATCCACATCAAGATATGTGATCTTTGCTCCTCTTTCTTTTTCCAGATATTCACATGTATGCAGAATAGCATGATGCTCGATCTTGGTTGTAATAATGTGATTACCTTTGGACTTGTATGCTTCAAAGGTAGCCTTAAGTGCCCAGTTATCTGCCTCACTTCCGCCTGCTGTAAAATAAATATCTTCTTTTCTGGTATTCAGTGCATCTGCAATCTGCTGTCTTCCTTTTGTTACAGCCTCTTTGCTCTTCTGTGCAAAATCATAGATACTGGAAGGATTTCCATAATATTCAGAAAAATACGGAAGCATTGCATCAAGAACTTCCGGAGCAGTTTTGGTTGTTGCTGCGTTATCCAGATATATTAATTTACTCATGTTTTTTCCTCCTGCTTAAAAAATGAAATTTTACATTTTTTCCTGTTGTTTTTTCCGGCTTTCTTCAATCAACTGATCCAGCATCATAGTATCTACCGCCTGTGTAATACTGTCGTTGATTCGTTTCCACACATATTTCGTCACGCAGATATCGTGATTCTCACAGGTGCTCTCATCTTCCATTCCGGAACACTGTGCAGCTTCCAGACTTCCCTCCAGAACCCTCAGGACATCACCCACGGAAATCTCTGCTGCCGGTCGTCCCAGCCGGTAACCACCACCGGCACCTCTGGTACTATCCACCAGACCAGCCTTCTTAAGCTTCGCCATAAGCTGCTCCAGATAGCTGTCTGAGATATTCTGTCGGCTTGCAATACTCTGAATGGAAACGGCTTCTGTTTCACAATGCAGACCCAGATCAATCAATGCTTTGAGACCGTATCTTGCCCTTGTTGACAGTTTCATCCACTCACCTCTTTAATTCCTAGTGTTTTCGTCGGATTTATTTCAAGTCATACTTTAGCAGAAACCCTCTGTTCTGTCAAGGAGGTTTTCTGCATATACTGTCAAAAAAGCCACAGGACGTTTTTCATGTCGAAAGAACGATTTTTCAAAGGAACTTTCCTTCTGACTTCTGCTGGCCTGATCAGCCGTATTATGGGCTTCTTTTATAGAATATTCCTTTCACATACCATTGGTGCAGAAGGAATCGGTCTGTATCAGCTGGTTGTTCCTCTGCAGCATCTGGTTCTTGCCATGACCACCTTCGGGATTCAGACATCACTCTCCCGCCTGATATCCTCTCACACGGCACTTGGAGAAAAAAAAGAAGCGCAGGACTGTTTCCGCATTGGTACCTTTCTTGCTCTTTTTCTCTCCGGCATGGCCGCATGGAGCATTTTTACTTTTTCTCATTTTTTTGCTGTACAGATTTTAAAGGAACCGGCTACTGAATCACTGATTCGCCTGCTCGCCCTAAGTTTTCCCTTTGCTTCCGTCCATCTCTGTGTTAATAGCTACTATCTTGGACTAAAAAAAGCTTCTTTTCCCGCTGCCACACAGATTCTGGAACAGGCCGTCCGTATTTTTTCCACCTGTCTGCTCTGGCAGATCTGTCTATCCCGCAATATTGCTGTCACCGCAATGATTGCAGTTGCAGGAAGTTTTCTCTCAGAGCTTGCCGCTGCTCTGTGTTCTTTTATCTGTATAAGTCTGAACAGTTCTGTATCTTCACATCATATAGAAAAACCTGTGCAAAAAATATCTGAGATCGGGCATATGGCACTTCCCCTGACTCTGAACCGGCTTCTTCTCTCTGTACTGACCGCCATCGAAGTTGTATTGATTCCCCAGTGTCTCCGTATGTATGGTCTCTCTCCATCCGAAGCTTTGAGTCTCTATGGAGTTTTTACCGGAATGGCTCTTCCCTGCATTCTTTTTCCTTCTACCGTTACCAGCTCTGCATCTGTCATTCTGATGCCCTCTGTTGCAGAAATGCAGGCACTTGGACACCGCAGAAAAATCCGCTATATCACACGTACCACCTGTGCTGCCTGTATCCTTCTCGGATCTTTATGCACCACCGTTTTTTACTTTGGGGGAAATTTTGCCGGAACCATACTTTTCCATAATACAGATGCCGGACTCTACATTCGTACACTTTCATTTATCTGTCCGTTTCTTTATACAAATATTGCACTTACCAGTATTTTGAATGGTCTGGGAAAAACCGGAACAACACTCGTTCACAGTGTTCTCGGGATTCTTCTCCGAATCTCTTTCGTAATATTTGCCATCCCCGTCCTTGGTATACGTGGATATCTGTATGGACTTCTGCTTAGTGAAATTCTGCTCAGTCTTTTACATATTTATGCACTGTATCATATGGAATTTTAGCAATTACACATGGTAACTTTATAAAGTTTTGCGTTAAATATATAACATTTCTATCGACAACCACTTTTTAATCGTTTATAATAAACGCGATATGTCCGATGCTGTCAGACAAACGGGGAACGCCCCGCATATGCAATTATGAATATACCATTATGTCCGGTAAATTCCGGATGCGAGGAGGAAAATATGGGATTCACTTTTTTAAAGAAACTGCCTACACCTGCTGAGATCCGCAACCAGTATCCCATCGATGCTGCAATTCAGGAACTGAAAGCAAAAAGAGATCAGGAGATCCGTGATGTCTTTACAGGCAAATCAGATAAATTTCTTGCAATCATTGGTCCATGTTCTGCCGATAATGAAGATGCTGTATGTGATTATCTTCTTCGTCTGCGTAAAGTGCAGGATAAAATCGCAGACAAAGTTCTGATCATTCCACGAGTTTATACAAATAAACCACGTACTACAGGTGAAGGATACAAAGGTATGGTTCATCAGCCAGACCCTGAAAAAGCACCTGATATGCTTGCCGGGCTGATTGCCATTCGTAAAATGCATATTCACGCAATTCAGGAAAGCGGTTTCACCTGCGCAGATGAAATGCTTTATCCGGAAAACTATCGTTATCTTTCCGACATTCTCTCTTATGTAGCTGTCGGTGCCCGTTCTGTTGAAGATCAGCAGCATCGCCTTACCGTCAGTGGTATGGATGTGCCTGCCGGCATGAAAAACCCGACCAGCGGTGATTATAGCGTTATGCTGAACTCTGTCGTTGCTGCACAGGGTTCTCATCGTTTCATTTACAGAAGCTGGGAAGTTGAAACAACTGGTAATCCACTTGCACATACTATCCTTCGTGGTGCTGTAAATAAACATGGAGAAGCTATCCCGAACTACCATTACGAAGATCTTCGTCTTCTGTGGGAAAAATATCAGGAAAAGAATCTCCAGAACCCGGCAGTTATCGTAGACACCAACCACTCCAACTCCAACAAAAAGTATGAACAGCAGGTTCGTATCGCCAAAGAAGTTCTTCACAGTCGTATGGTCGATCCTGAACTTCATAAACTGGTAAAAGGTTTCATGATTGAAAGTTATATCGAACCTGGCAATCAGAAGATTGGCGGAAATCATATTTATGGAAAATCCATCACAGATCCATGTCTCGGATGGGAGGAATCCGAAAAACTGCTTTACACAATTGCAGAAATGTGTTAATCACTAAGAACACCAAAAGGCAGAGCCGTTTATCTGGCTCTGCCTTTTTAATGTCTGGGATGTGCTTTCATATACACATCTCTCATTCTTGCTACATTCATTCCCAGATAAATCTGTGTAGAAGAAATATCCGAATGTCCAAGCATTTCCTGCACGCTTTTTACATCTGCTCCGTTCTGCAGCATATGTACCGCAAAGGAATGGCGTAATGTATGTGGTGTAATATCTCTGTGAATTCCGGCATCTACCGCATATCCTTTCAAAACTTTCCAGAATCCCTGTCTGCTCATAGATTTCCCCGAACAGTTTGTAAATAAAGAGGATTCTTTTTTGTTCTTAACAAAAAAGCCTCTGGAATGCTCCATATATTGCAAAATTGCATTTCTGCTCACATTGCCGATTGGAATGATCCGCTCTTTTTCTGAATCATGGCAGATCACATATCCCATCTGCAGATTAATATCTGTAATCTGTAAATGGATCAGTTCACTGACTCTCATTCCTGTTGCATACATCAATTCCATCATAGCATTGTCCCGAATACCCTTAGGTGTGTTCAGGTTCGGTTGTTTTAGCAGCCTGTCTACTTCTTCTACCGACAGAATTTCCGGCATTTTTTTCTCTAATTTTGGCGGCTTTAGTGTTTCAGACGGATCTTCCTGCATTTTCCCTGTTCTTATCATATAATGATACAGTGCTCTTATTGATGCAATATTTCTGGAAATTGTAGATAATGCCAGATTCTCCTTCTGCAATTCCTTCAGATAACCTTGTAGATCCGTCTTGGTAACTTCTGAAAAATCCATAATCTTCTGATTACGAAGATATCGGGCCAGTTTTTTCAGATCACGCTCGTATGAAATCTCCGTGTTCTGCGATGCCTTCTTTGCCTCTCGCATATACGCAATAAAATTTTCTATTACTTTTTCCATTCCCATTACTTCCCGTATTATATTAAAAATTTATCTTCCCCAAATGTATCTGTATTATACTTGCAATTTTACATAAAATCAAATCTTTTTTCTGTGCTAAACCCTTTTAAAATCAGGCTTTTCCGTGTTTTCTACAAAATATCGCAGATTTATTGTCAACCAATACTATATATGGTAAAACAACCTTTAAAATATTTTCAAATTCTGTATTAAAATTTTCATTATGACCGGATTGCAGTAAACCTCTGACAGAATTCCAGCACACAGGACAACTGCACATATCAGCATTTTCACTATATAAGTCGATACCTGTCCCGAAAAAGAGCTATGGTTTTTCCAAATTCTCATCGAATATTCATATACATTCTTACTTACAGCAAAAAAACATGGTACGTAAATAATAAACTGAGGAAACATCAGTCCTATGCCGATCAAACCACCGTGAAATCCGAACTGAAGGATTGACATGGTCATCAACATACCCATTCCTATTCCCAACAAAATCATTCCACCTACCGCAACCAAAACCCCAAATATCGTCAGGCCACTGCCAGCAACAAGAAGAAACAAACCTCCCCTCATTCTCAGCACTTTCCAGAAATACTCTCTGCTCCCTTTTTCTGCATAAATTCCCATAAGATATAATGCAGATACTGTATTTTGTTTCCACTGCATTTTATATATCAGATTCGGAAGCACAATCCCAATGACACACCCAATAAAAAACAGATAATAAGCCGGTAATTCTCTGTTTTTATTTACTGATAGTTTTTGTTTCATCTCCTCACCCCATACCAGTCTACGGAGTTTTTCTCAGACTTAGAACATAAAAAAAGGATATGACACTTCTCAGTATCATACCCTTTCTGAACTTCTATGTCCCCGAAAGATTACTTCGCATAATCTACCGCACGGCTCTCACGAATCACATTAACTTTAATCTGACCCGGATATTCCAGTTCAGCTTCGATCTGTTTGGAGATATCTCTTGCCAACAGAACCATATCTGCATCTGTAACCTGTTCCGGTACTACCATTACACGAATTTCCCTGCCTGCCTGAATAGCAAAGGACTTGTCGACTCCCTTAAATTCATTTGTAATGTCTTCCAACTGTTTCAAACGGTTTGTGTAAGTCTCAAGTGTCTCTCTTCTTGCACCCGGCCTTGCTGCTGAAATTGCATCAGCTGCCTGAACAATACATGCAACAAGAGATTCCGGTTCCACATCTCCATGGTGAGACGCAACTGTATTGATGACAACTGCGGATTCTTTGTATTTCTTACAAAGATCTACGCCAATCTGAATATGTGAACCCTCTACCTCATGATCGATAGATTTACCTATATCATGAAGCAATCCGGCACGTTTTGCCATACGGACATCTACACCGATTTCTCCGGCGAGAATTCCTGAAAGCTGTGCCACCTCGATAGAATGTTTCAAAGCATTCTGTCCATAGCTTGAACGGAATTTCATACGTCCAAGAAGTTTCAGCAGTTCTGGATGGATACCGTGAACACCAACATCCATTGCTGCGTTCTCACCATCTTCACGAATCTGTGTTTCTACTTCTTTCTGTGCTTTCTCTACCATTTCTTCGATTCTAGCCGGATGAATACGTCCGTCAACGATGAGTTTCTCCAGAGCCACTCTGGCGATCTCACGGCGAATCGGGTCAAAAGCAGATAAAACGACTGCTTCCGGTGTATCATCAATGATCAGATCAACACCTGTCAGTGTTTCAAGAGTACGAATGTTACGTCCTTCACGTCCGATGATTCTACCCTTCATCTCATCACTTGGAAGCTGTACAACAGAAATTGTAGTCTCTGCGACATGGTCAACTGCACATTTCTGAATTGCATTTACCACGTACTCTTTTGCTTTCTTGCCAGCTTCTTCCTTGGCTCTGTTTTCCAGTTCCTTGTACATTCTGGCAACATCAACTTTGACATCATCTTCTACACTTCTGAGTAACTCGTCTTTTGCCTGGTCGGAGGTCAGACCGGAAATTCTTTCCAGTTCCTGTACTCCTTTTTGTTCAAGTTCGTCTACTTTCTTTTCTCTTTTTTGTAACTCAGCAACTTTTGCTGTGCACTCTGCCTCACGCTTCTCTACTGCATCCGCTTTTTTATCAACCGATTCCTCTTTTGATAAAACACGTCTTTCGTATTTCTGCAGCTCGGATCTTCGTTCCTTGGTTTCCTTCTCAAGTTCATTTTTCGTTCTGAGGGATTCTTCCTTTACTTCCAATAAAGCTTCTCTCTTCTTCGTCTCAGCAGTTTTTAAAGCTTCATCTATGATGCTTCTTGCTCTGTTTTCTGCTGTGCCAACAACTTCAGCATCTTTTTTAGCTTTGTTGTTAACCGCAACCTTGCAAGTAAGAGGAACCGCAATAAGCAGTGCGACCGCTACAGCGACAATTGCTACAATAATTGTAATTGCCACAGGAGCACCTCCTTATTTAGTTTTCATTGTACAAATACAACAATACAAGTTTAGCTGTTTTTAGGATTTATGTCAAGTTTTTCTACATAATTTTTAACTCATAACTGCTCAGGTACAGAACCATTATGAGATATCCATTTCTTCCAATACGGAAAAAATATCTCCGGACCGAAAACCACGTCGTGCCAGATACCCATACAGCCGTCTCATTTCCTTCTCATCAAGGCTGCTACCTGGAGCATATTTCTTCTCTACCATCTGCCGAAGGAGTTTCCTTTCATCCGGCATCTCCAGTTCTGCTGCTTCGTCCCATGCACTCTGGATCGTCTGACGGTCAATTCCTTTCTGCTGCAATTCCTGGAATATCTTCTGACGACTCTTGTCATGAATCCTGTACATAATATAATTCGTCGCATATCTCGCATCATTTACATATCCATAATCCTTCACATATGCGACAGCATCTGCTGCCAGAGCTTCCGAAAAGCCGGCACGGAGAAGCCGATCATATAATCCCTTCTCCGTGCGGTCCATATGTTCCAGAAGCTTCAGTGCTTTCTTACGAACTTCTTTCTGCTGCTGTTCCATATCTGTCATTCAATTATTCCTGCTCTTCTTCTGCATCCTGCGCTGCCGGATTCTGCTGTGCAGCCTCCTCTTCCGGAAGAAGATGATACTGGATTCTTACCTGTTTTTCGATTTCTTCACAGATTTCCGGATGATCTTTCAGGAAAATCTTCACATTCTCTCTTCCCTGTCCGATACGCTCTCCATTGTAAGAGTACCATGCACCACTCTTATTCACCACATTGCATTCTGATGCAAGATCAAGAATCTCACCTTCTCTGGAAATGCCAGTACCAAACATAATATCAAACTCAGCCTGTTTGAACGGCGGAGCAACTTTATTCTTAACAACTTTGACCTTGACATGGTTACCAACCATCTCGCCACCCTGCTTCAGGGTTTCTGTTCTTCTGACATCAAGACGTACAGAAGCATAGAACTTCAGAGCTCGTCCACCGGTCGTTGTCTCCGGATTACCAAACATAACGCCAACTTTCTCACGAAGCTGGTTGATAAAAATAACCACACAGTTGGATCTGCTGATCGCTGCAGTCAGTTTTCTCAAAGCCTGCGACATCAGACGGGCATGCAGTCCAACATGGCTGTCTCCCATATCACCCTCGATCTCCGCCTTCGGAACAAGCGCCGCAACAGAGTCCACGATTACAATATCAACAGCCCCTGAACGAACCATTGTCTCAGTGATCTCCAGAGCCTGCTCACCATTATCCGGCTGTGAAATATATAAATTGTCAATATCAACACCGATATTCTTTGCATACACCGGATCAAGTGCATGTTCTGCATCAATAAATCCGGCAATTCCGCCTCTCTTCTGCACCTCAGCTACCATATGTAATGCAACCGTTGTCTTACCACTGGATTCAGGTCCGTAGATCTCCACGATACGTCCCTTCGGCACTCCACCGACTCCAAGCGCAATATCCAGTCCAAGAGAGCCTGTCGGAACCGCTTCTACTACCATATTAGAACTGGAATCCCCAAGCTTCATTACAGATCCTTTACCGTACTGCTTCTCAATATGTCCAAGAGCTGCCTCCAGCGCTTTCTGCTTCTCTTCATTAATCATCTTATGGATTCTCCTTATATTTTCTTAATTTCAAACGCTCATACCAAACCTATGTTCGTGTTTTCTTCTTATATGCTATTATAAATCGTCGGCAAAGTCAAGCAAAACTTTTCGACAAAAAGGGCACCGTTTCTGCACGGTGCCCTGCATCATATTTGGGTTTACTCCTTATTTATCACCGATCAGCCAGTTGTACATTTCTTCGTACTGTTTTGCAGAATGACTCCAGGAGAAATCTGCTGCCATGGCACGATCAACCATCTTGTTCCACTCGCGTTTATTATCGTAATATACACGTTCTGCATTGCGGACTGTTGCAAGCATTTCATGTGCATTGTAATTCGTAAAGCTGAATCCGGTACCTGTTCCTTCAAATTCATTGTACGGCTGCACTGTATCCTTCAGGCCGCCTGTCTCACGCACGATCGGAAGTGTTCCATAACGGAGACTCATCAGCTGGCTGAGCCCGCATGGTTCAAACAGAGACGGCATCAGGAATGCATCCGATGCTGCGTAGATTCTGTGTGAAAGCGGCTCATCATAATAAATCTGTGCCGATACTTTTCCATGATATTTCCAGTCAAAATGACGGAACATATTCTCATAGCGCTCTTCTCCTGTTCCAAGCACTACGATCTGTACAGCGTCCTGACAGAGTTCATCCATTACATATGCGATCAGGTCAAAGCCTTTCTGATCTGTCAGACGGGAAACGATTCCGATCAGCATCGCATTCGGGTCTTCATTCAGTCCAAGATCTTTCTGAAGCTGGATCTTATTCTTAACTTTTTCCTTACGGAAAGTCTTTGCATTGTAGTTTCTGGTAATACATTTATCTGTTTCAGGATTGAATACATCATAATCAATTCCATTGACAATACCTCGAAGATCATGTGCTCTGGCACAGAGAAGACCATCCAGACGTTCTCCATAGAACGGAGTTTTGATTTCTTCCGCATAAGTATTACTTACTGTAGTTACTGCATCAGCAAAAACAATTCCACCTTTCAGGAAGTTTGCATCTTTGTATGCTTCCAGTTTATCCGGTGCAAAATAATAATCAGAAAGTCCTGTGATTCCCTGAACAGTCTTTACATCCCATACTCCCTGGAATTTCAGATTGTGAATTGTCATAACTGTCTTGATTCCCCAGAAAAATTCATTTTGCTGGAAGGAATCATGCAGATATACCGGAACAAGACCTGTCTGCCAGTCGTGACAGTGGATCACATCCGGGCGGAAACCGATAACCGGAAGGACAGACAATACAGCCTTTGAGAAGAATGCAAATTTTTCAAGATCCCATGGGGCACTGTCATATGGCTTCGGTCCACTGAAATAATATTCATTATCGATAAAATAAAACTGGATTCCTTCGTATTCCATATGCATAATGCCAACATAGCAGTTTTTGTATCCCAGATCCATATAAAAATGAGTAATGTATTCCATTTTATCTTTCCATTCCTGTTTCATACAGGCATATTTCGGCAAGATAACACGGACATCAAAATAGCGCTTATCAAAACATTTCGGAAGTGCACCAGCTACATCGGCAAGTCCTCCTGTTTTAATAAATGGTACCGCTTCTGATGTTGCAAATAAAATTCTTTTCATCTGTAAATACCCCTCCTTGTATCTCGATGCCAGATTATTGTTATTTCGAACATCCGCTCGCTATTTTCTGACATTTCTGTCTGTGACAGACCTTTTGTTTATTATACTCCAAAACCACCTTGTTGAAAAGAGTGATTTTTGTATTCAAGGCGAATTTTATCTGCAATAAGTGCAATAAATTCTGAGTTGGTCGGTTTGCCTTTTCCTGTGCTGACCGTGTACCCAAACAGTGCATCGATCGTATCCATCTTGCCTCTGCTCCATGCAACTTCGATTGCATGACGGATAGCCCTCTCCACCCGGCTCGGAGTAGTCTGATGTTTTTTTGCAATTGTCGGATAAAGTACTTTTGTGATCGAATTCAACATTTCCATATCGTTAACAGACAGAATGATCGCATCTCTCAGATACTGATAGCCTTTTATGTGTGCCGGAACACCAATTTCATGTATAATATTCGTCACATCTGTTTCCAGATTCCGCTTTCCGTAAGGAGCCGGTTCCTCTCTCACCGCCTGTCGCACCGGTTCTCTCATTTTTCGTTCATTTCCCCTGCGTATATGTTTTATACGACTTAAGAGCACCTGTTTGTCAAAAGGTTTCAGCATATAATAATATGCGCCAAGATTGAACGCATCTTCTGTGATTCTTTCCTGTCCCACCGCCGATACTACAATAAAAGCCGGCTGTTTCTTTACTGAACTGTCATGACTGCAGTGTTCCATAACGGTAAGTCCATCCATCTTCGGCATAATGATATCCAATACAACAACATCCGGTTCTTTTTCTCTGATGATGCTGCAGATTTCTTCTCCATTGTGTGCTTTTCCGACCAAAGTCAGGTCTTTATCTTCTTCGATCATCTGACCGAGTATGTCAGCCATTCTAACGTTATCATCTGCAATCGCCACATTTAATTTTTCCATGAGGCCTTTCCCTCCTAACCAACAAAAATCTTCTTCCTTACAACAAGGACATTATAGTGGAAAGGCCTTCGCGAAATCAAGCCGAAACTGGCTGAAATACGGCATTTTCGTTCGGCCTGAATCGACTTTTTCAGATATTTTCCAGCATGTTTTCTGCAAAAATACCATATCCTCCTGTAGAATCCTGTATAAAAACATGCGTGACAGCTCCCACGAATTTTCCATTCTGAATCACCGGGCTTCCACTCATTCCCTGTACAATTCCTCCTGTCAGTTCCAGAAGTTCGGGATCTGTCACCTGAATTACAAAACTTTTATTTGTATCTTCATGATTCATGTCAATTCTTGTTATCTCAGCATAGAATTCACGTACCGTTCCATCCACACAGCACAATATGGATGCCGGCCCGATTTCCAGTTCCTGTTTGTATGCAACTTCCATCTTTCGCAATCCAAGCTCCTCCGGCAGTTCTGATAATTTTCCATAAATTCCCTGTTCACAGTTTTTTTCTATACTTCCGATTATTTTTTCCGCCTCATAATGAATCAGACCGGAAAGTTCACCCGGACTTCCGCTGCTTCCTTTCTGGATTCCAACGATCTGTGCCTGATACAGGTCACCATCATCAATATGAAGAAGCTCTCCGGTATCTACATCGCTGATTCCATGACCAAGTGCTCCGTAATTTCCATTCTGATCAACAAATGTGAGTGTCCCGATTCCCTGTGTATTATCTCTCACCCATATACCCAGCTTATACTCGCCCTTGATATCTTTTACCGGACTCAGCGACAGAGGAATCTTTTTTCCTTTTCTTATTACCTGCAACTCCACAGTATCCTGTTTCAGCTTTTCGAGATCTTCTACAAGATCTTTTTTAGTTTCAATAATTTCATCATTAAATGCAACGATATAATCTCCCGGCTCTATAATTTTTTCTGCCGGTTCCTCCGCACGGCCTTCTTCAGAAATAATCTCACCGGTATCAATTACCAGTACTCCGTCGGTTTCCATATAGATTCCGACAGTGCTTCCACTGACAAGCACTGTCGTACTGTCTGTGGGGATTACTTTGACATCTTTAAACGGTATCACTCCCAAAATTCTGCTGGATAACAGATAACTTCCATCTCCGGAAACCGTAATTGCATCATCAAAAGAAAGCAGCGGATAATCCAGTACATTCTTCACCTGCTGTTCCTGACTTTCTGTCACATAAAGCTCATCAGGAATCTTCCTGTCAAGATATCGATATCCCAGCCATATCACCGTCAGCAGATCCAGGCATATAATCCACCAGAGAAGATGTCTGTATTTTGTTCTTCTGTCCATTCTGCCACATCCTTTCTTTTGTAAAACCAAACTCTCTTCCACCAGCATTTTTACAGAAAAAAAAGAGAAGCGATCCTGTTGGATCATCCTCTCTTATTATGCTGTGAATACAGCTATTTCAGTCTTGTATTTTTATGAACCCGTGCCAATTCTTTCATTTCTTTTGCGTTTTCAAAAACTGCCTGTGTAAGTTCAGCTCCACCCAGAAGTCTGGCAAGTTCTCTCACAGAATCATCTCCTTCCAGCGGATGAATCTCCGTGATCGTTTCTGTACCCTTCTGATGTTTTTCGATTTCAAAATGTGTATCTGCCATTGCAGCAATCTGCGGAAGATGCGTAATACACAATACCTGGTGACATTTTCCGATAACTGCCATTTTTTCGGATACTTTCTGCGCTGTCCTGCCACTGATACCTGTGTCGATCTCATCAAAGATCAATGTCTCTATCTGATCTCTGTCTGCAAGAATTGCTTTTATTGCAAGCATGATCCTGGAAAGTTCACCGCCAGATACAATCCTGCCTAATGGTTTTACGCTCTCACCCGGATTGGTAGAAATTTCATATTCTATATCATCAAACCCATTATCTGTATATTCTTTTTTTCGTTGAAAATCAATATGAAACTGTACGTCCAGAAAATTCAGATCTTTCAATCCCTCAATAATCTTATCCGTAAGCATCTGGCTGTATTTTTTCCGGATAACAGAAAGTTTATCCGAAACAATTTCAAGCTGTGCTCTGCTTTTTTCTACTTCAGCTTTTGCTCTCCGGAAATTCTCCTCATATCTGTCAAGATCTTCCAGTTTTTGTTTCTGGTTGCCGCAGTATGTGTGGATTGCCTCGATTGACTGTCCATACTTTGCTTTGAGATTGTTGATCAGATCCAATCTTCTTTCTGTTTCATAAAATGTTTCTCCGTCAAAGTTCAGTTCATCCACATAAGAGGAAAGCTCTCTGTTGAAATCATTCAAAAGCCCATCGATTTCCTGAAGTGCTGATGACATGGATTTCAGCTGGCTGTCATACTCCGTGACACGCATCAGCTCTTTCACTGCATTTCCAACCGCTTCTCCGGCTCCCTGCACGGAATCATTTCCTGTCAGATCCCGCACCTCCTGCAGAGTCTCAAGAATCTTCTTCCCGTTATCCAGCTTACGGTACAGCTTTTCCAGTTCTTCATCCTCTCCCGGATTCAAATTCGCGCTTTCAATTTCTTTAATCTCAAATTCCAGAAAAGCACGCTCTCTGTTTCTCTGTTCTTCATCCATATCAAGAGACTTTAACTTTTTCAGGCTGTCACGATATGTACGATATGCACGATTCACTTTTTCTTTGACCGGATAGATTTCATCTTTACCATATGCATCCAGAATCTCCAGCTGTTTATCCTGATAAAGCAGAGACTGGTGCTCATGCTGCCCGTGTATATCCAGAAGGCAGGAAGCTACTGCTTTCATCTGTCCAACCGTGCAGGTCTCCCCATTAATCTTGTTGATACTCCTGCCATCCAGAATTTTACGTGTCAGCAATACCTGTCCTTCTTCCAGCTCAATCCCCAGTTTGCCCAGTGCTTCTTCAGCTCTTGGATTTTCTACCTGAAACAACAGCTCCACCAGTGCATATGACGCACCTTCGCGGATCATATCCTTTGCAATTCTGCTGCCCAGGATCAGCTGCATGGAACCCAGCAGAATCGATTTACCTGCTCCTGTCTCACCAGTCAGAATATTCAGTCCCGGCCCAAATTCTACTTCAATATCTTCAATAAGTGCCAGATTCTTCACATGAAGATGAACTAACATAATTTCAGAATTCCTTTCAGCTTCTCAGCAACAATTTCTGCCTGCTCTGCATCACGTGCCACACACATGACTGTATCATCTCCGGCAATACTTCCAAGAATCTCCTTCCATTTCAGGGCATCCAACGCAGCCGCCACCCCCATGGCCATTCCCGGCACAGTGCGGATCACAAGCATATTCTGACCTACATCAAGTGATGTCAGTGTATCCTGGAGAATCCTTGTGTATTTGTCTCCCAGTTCCGCAGACGGTTCTGTAAGAATCGCGTAACGGGATTTTCCATCCTTTCCTGCAACTTTCATAAGCTTCAGTGCCCGGATATCTCTGGAGACTGTAGCCTGTGTTACTTTGAATCCTGCCTCATTCAGTCTGGCAGCAAGTTCCTCCTGTGTATCAATATCATATTCCTGAATCAGTTCTATGATCTTTTCATGTCTTGCACTTTTCACTGCATTACCTCCATCACATTGTCACTGTTATTCCATCTTCTGCCGTAATACCTCTACAAAGCTTAAATGATTTAATTTCAGAATTTTCACACTGGCTGAAGCTTTTTGAATCACGATCCTGTCTCCCGTCACGATCGGAATTTCTGTATCTCCGTCAAAAGAAGCAAGCCCCTGTTCCTGAACCTGCCTGCGGCCTTCTCCCAGCTCTACTGTAATAACATCTTCCTCCGGAAAAATAATACTGCGGGTATTCAATGTATGCGGAGCGATCGGTGTCATCAGCGTCATCGCCGCATTTGGAGATACAATAGGTCCTCCACATGAAAGGCTGTAACCGGTAGAACCTGTCGGTGTGGCAATAATAATTCCATCTGCATTATACGAATTAAGATAGACATCATTCACATAATTTTTAAATCTTACAACTCGAAGGGGGCCCTCTCTGCCTATTACAATATCATTCAGTGCAATGTCCTGCCCAATGATCTTATCACCATGCCAGACTGTTCCTGTAAGCATCATTCTTTCTTCAATCTCATAGTCATCTGCGATCAGTTTATCCAGTGCAGCATGTATCGACTGTCTGTCTACTTCAGCCAGAAACCCCAGCGTCCCGAGATTGATTCCCAGCATTGGAATTTTTCTGTAAACAACATCTCTGGCAGCCTGAAGAAGTGTACCATCACCGCCCAGAACCAGAATACACTGTGTTCCCTCTGGAATCAGTTCCGGATTTGTATAATGGTATGCCCCTTCCAACTTACGTTCCGCCTGCTGAACCTGACATTTCTTTCCATTTTTTTTCAGATAAGAAACAATTTCATTTGTGATCTGAAAATCTTTATCTTTATCACTGTTTGTGATGATATAAAACTTATCCATCTCCCCTAGACCTTCCTTAATCCAGTTGACTGTGTGCCTCCTGCACTACAGCCTCAGGTGTTACTTCAAGAGAGGACTGGATCACTTCCCCTTCCGGTCTCTTTTTCAAATGAAGCAAGTATTCAATATTTCCCTCTGGTCCCTTGATCGGTGAAAACGAAAGATGGCACGGCTCCATTGCAATTGTAGACGCATAAGCGATCACTTTTTCAATGACTTCCAGGTGCACTGCCGGATCACGTACAACGCCTTTTTTCCCAACTTTTTCTCTTCCGGCTTCAAACTGCGGTTTGATCAGACAGACGATCTCTCCATCATCTGTAAGGAGGTTTCTCACTGGAAGAAGCACTTTTGTCAGAGAAATGAAAGAAACATCTATCGATGAAAACTGTGCCGGCTCCTGCAGATTTTCCGGAAGTACATAACGGATATTCGTTTTTTCCATACATACCACTCTCGGATCATTACGAAGTTTCCAGTCAAGCTGTCCATATCCGACATCGATTGAATAGACCTTCACCGCACCATTCTGGAGCATACAGTCTGTAAATCCGCCAGTGGACGCACCAACATCCATACATACCTTTCCATCCAGAGAAACGCCAAAATTATTCATGGCTTTTTCCAGTTTCAGTCCTCCACGGCTTACATATGGAAGTGTATTTCCGCGTACTTCAATCTTCACCGTCTCCTTGAACATTGTTCCCGCTTTATCTTCTTTCTGTCCGTCCACATAAACATCTCCGGACATAATATATGCTTTTGCTTTCTCTCTGGAAGGTGCAAGTGCACGCTCTACCATCAAAAGATCCAGTCTTTTCTTCATTCCTGCTCCTCATATTCCTCAATCGCATCAAGAATATCCGGTGCTGAAAGCCCGATTTTGGCTCTCAGACTGGCAATTTCTCCATGCTCTACAAAACGATTCCAGATAGCGATCGGAAGTACTCTTACTTCCGGATGACATGCTTCCATATAAGCTGCCACATGCTCACCAAATCCACCGTTTCTGACATTTTCTTCTACTGTTACAAATAATTTATGATCTTTTGCAAGCTCATCAAGAAGCTCTGTATCCAGTGGCTTCACAAATCTTGCATTTACAAATGTTGGATTTTCACCTTTGTTCTTCAGTTCTTTGCAGACCTGTTCACAGACCTCCGTCATGCTTCCAACAGACAGAAGTGCTGTTTTCTCTCCACGGTAAAGAACTTCACTTTTTCCAAAACGTATCGGGCTGTCAAATTCCTCCAGTCCCTGATATGCAGTGCCTTTGGGATAACGGATTGCACATGGTCCTGCCGCATGAACTGCAAATTCCAGCATTTTTTCAAGTTCTCTTCCATTTTTTGGTGCCATGACCGTCATATTGGGCATCATTGTCAGATAAGACAAGTCAAAATTTCCCTGATGTGTCTCTCCATCTGCTCCTACAAGACCTGCCCTGTCAATCGCAAAGATCACGTGCAACTTCTGCATGCAGACATCATGAAGCATCTGGTCTACTGCCCTCTGTAAGAAAGAAGAATAAATCGCTACGACTGGTATCACGCCACCCAGGGCAAGGCCGGCTGCAAAACTGACTGCATGCTCTTCGGCAATTCCAACGTCAAATAATCTGTCCGGAAAAGCTTTTTCAAAAGCCTTCAGTCCGGTTCCCTCCTTCATTGCCGCTGTAATGCCGACAAGCTTCGGATTTTCTTTTCCCAGTTTCACCATAGCCTGTGAAAATACATCTGTATACGTCGGTCCTTTCTTCACAGAAAGCTGTCTGCCGGTTTTTATGTCAAACGGGCCAGTTCCATGGAACTGATCCGGATGCAGACTTGCCGGTTCATATCCTCTGCCTTTGTGCGTCAGGACATGAACGATCACTGGTCCTTCCACACGTTTTGCTTCGTTAAAAAGTTTCATCATCTGCCGCATATTGTGTCCGTCAACCGGTCCAAGATACGTCAGTCCCATATTTTCAAAAAGCATTCCCGGTATGATCAGCTGTTTGATACTGCTCTTGGTCCTGCGCATGGTATCTACAACCGCAGTACCTACCTTCGGTACCTTCTTAAGCGTCTTAGTTACATTCAGTTTCATTCCCGTGTAAGCTTCCGCTGTACGCAATGCACTGAGATAAGAAGACATTCCACCAACATTTTTGGAAATAGACATATTATTATCATTGAGTACGATAATAAAATTGGTTTTCAATTCTGCTGCATTATTCAATGCTTCATATGCCATGCCACCTGTCAGTGCACCATCTCCGATCACTGATACGACACGATAATTCTGTCCAAGCAGATCTCTGGCTCTTACATAGCCCAGCCCCGCTGAGATTGAATTAGAACTGTGGCCTGCATCAAATGTATCACAGTCACTTTCACAGCGTTTCGGAAATCCACTCATTCCGCCTTCTTTTCGAAGATTTTTGAATCCTTCTTTTCTTCCTGTCAGAATCTTATGGGTATATGCCTGATGTCCCACATCCCATACGATCTTATCCTGTGGAAGATCCAGCACATTATGCAAAGCCAGTGTCAGTTCCACTACCCCAAGATTCGATGCCAAATGGCCTCCTGTCTGGCTGACTGACTCAATCAGGAACTGTCTGATCTCATCTGCAAGCTGTGGAAAATCTGCCAACGCTATCTTGTGTATATCATTAGGCTTATTGATCTTTTCCAACATCCTTCGTATCCCTCTTTCATTTCCTGCGGGTTGCCATTTCCATGACCAGCTCCGTCAGGAACTCATTTTTATTATACAGTCTGTCCAGAACTGCCAGAGCTTTTTCAGAAAGTTCTCTGACCTGCTCAGATGCTTTCTGTACCCCAAAAAGAGTCACATAAGTAACTTTGTTGTTTTTTTCATCACTGTGTACCGGCTTTCCCAATTCCTGACTGGTACTTGTCACATCCAGAATATCATCCTGTATCTGGAATGCCAGACCAATATCCGATGCAGCCTGTTCGATCATGGAGGTCTGTTCCTCGTCCGCTCCTGCCAGAACAGCTCCTGCCATCATGGACGCTTCGATCAGTGCAGAAGTTTTGTGTTCATAAATGTAATCGAGAAGGTCCTTCTCCAATGGTTTGCCATCATTTTCCACATCAACACTCTGACCGCCCAGCATACCGTAAATACCTGTTTTTTCTGCCATAATCCGCACAGCCCGGATCACCCTGTCTTTGTCATCTGTCAGTTCAAATGCACGAAACATGGTCTCATAAGCATAATTCAAAAGTGTCACACCGCTTAATACGCCCATTGCCTCACCATACACTTTGTGCGTAGTCAGACGACCACGGCGATAATCATCATTATCAATTGCCGGCAGATCATCATGTATCAGAGAATGTGTATGAATCATTTCGATTCCCGCCATAAACGGTTCAGCAAGTTTCTCATCCCCTCCAAATAATCGAAGAGTCTCCAGAAGAAGGATCGGCCTCAGTCTCTTGCCGCCGGCACACATGCTGTAGTTCATCGCCTGTGCCATCGTTTTGGAAAATCCACGTTCTTCCGGAAGCCATCTGCGGATCACTTCTTCTGCATAATCTGTTCTCTGCTGTAATTCTTCTTTAAAATTCACGTAATGTCCCATCCTCATCCATCTGAAGCATCTTCTTTTCTACAGTATCCAGTCTGTCACTGCAGTATTTCAGAAGCTCCATACCTTTTTTGTATAAACGAAAAGAATCCTCCAGCGATGTGTCACCACTCTCCAGCTTTTCAGCAATGGTGTCCAGTTCCTGAAAGACTTCTTCTATTTCTCTGTTCTGTGTATCTGTTTTCTGAATCTGTTCTGTCATTTATTCCAGTCTTCCTTCCTGCTGCTTCGCACTTCTGCCTCGATCACACCATCTGTCACAGAAATCTCCAACAGATCTCCGGAATGTACCTGTTTTGTGGATATAATTCCATTTCCCTCTCTGTCCGAAACAAAAGAATATCCCTGATTTAATTTATACAAAGGAGACAGTCCTCTGTATCGTTCCAGATAGATTCCAAGCATATGTCTTTCTTCTGCAATGCGGTTTTTCATTGCTCTTCGAAGCAATTCATCAAGATCAGCCAGACGCTGTCTGTTATCCCTGAGCTTTGCTTCCGGGTTCAGATACTGAAAACGCATCTGATACTGCATCAGCTGTGCACGGCCAAGTTCTGCCCTGCGCTGCATTGCCTTCTGCATACGGTCTCTGAGGCCAGCAATATTCTGCAGTATCTGTCTGAAATCCGCCACTGCAAGTTCTGCAGCTGCCGAAGGCGTTGGGGCACGAAGATCTGCCACAAAATCTGCGATCGTAAAATCAGTTTCGTGACCTACTGCCGAAATAATGGGCGTCCTGCACTCAAAAATAGCTCTGGCAACTTTTTCTTCATTAAATGCCCAGAGGTCTTCGATCGATCCACCGCCTCGTCCGACAATAATCACATCAACCTCTGCCTGATCCAGCATATGGATTCCACGTACAATACTGTCTGCTGCTCCTTCTCCCTGTACAAGTGCCGGATACAAAATAATCTGCAGATAAGGATCACGTCTCAGTGAAATATTTCTTATATCCTGCACGGCCGCTCCCGTAGGCGCAGTAACGACTCCCAGCCTGTGGATAAAAGCCGGAATTGGCTGTTTGTACTCCTGTGCAAACATTCCCATCTCTTCAAGCTCTGTCTTCAACGCCAGAAATCTCTCATAAAGTGCACCTGCTCCTTCAAGCGAAATTTCTTTTGCATACAGCTGATATCTGCCATCCCTCTCATATACATCCACGGCACCACCTACTACGACACGGTCACCGTCTTTCATTCGAAATGCCAGTCCTCTTCTGTGTCCGGCAAACATTACACAGGAAAGCACTCCTGTCTCATCTTTCAATGAAAAATAAATGTGTCCACTGGTATGATATTTGCAGTTGGAAACTTCTCCCTTTACATAGATCTTCTGCAGAATAAAATCCTGTGTAAACATATTCTTGACATATCGATTGATCTGGCCCACTGAAAAAATATTTTTCATTTTTATTATTCTGTGCTTTCTTCAGACGCTCTCTCAGGATTTTTCTGATCTTTGGAAGCTTTTCCATCCTTTTTGGATGAACGAATGATAATCTTTGCAGAATGAGTCTGACGACGTGGTTTCTTATGTTCCTCACCGGAGTCCTTCTTACCACTGGCGATTTTTCCAAGAATACCATTAACAAAAGAGCCGGAGTCTTCCCCGCCAAAAAGTTTTGCCAGTTCTACTGCTTCGTTGATAGCAACTCCAACCGGTACTTCTTCATCCATTTTCATTTCATAAACAGCCAGACGCAATGCAGTCAGGTCAACACGATTCATTCGTGTAGTTTTCCATCCACGGCTGTATTCATTCAGGATCTGGTCGATCTCATCCAGATGTTCCAGAATATGCTGATATTTGTTCTGTATTGCTTCCTGATCTTTTTCTTCCAGTTCTCCTAGTGTATCAAAATACATGGAAACCTGATCTGACATTTCATTTTCAGAATTAAACTGTGTCATAAACAGCAGTTTAAAAATATGTTCTCTCTGTTCGCTTCTTCGCATGTTTCCTCCTAAAGAAAAAAGGAAAGGTTTACTTTCCTTTTTTCTCTCTTCCAATTTCCTTTACTTATCATTCTCCATATCAACACCTGCAATACGGATGTTTACATCTGCTACTTCCAGGCCTGTCATATTCTCAATGGATGATTTAACTTTGTCCTGAACTTTCTTACTGACTTCCAGAATATTCTTTCCAAATTCAATATTCAGAGTAAGATCCACGGTAACCACACCTTCCAGTACAGTGATCTTAACACCCTTGGAAAGATTCTTGACGCCAAGCTTGCTTACCAGTTCATTGGTGATATTTCCTTCCATGGAAGCGACACCCTCAACTTCTGTGGCCGCAAGTCCTGCGATAACAGTTACTACTTCATCAGCAATCTTAACTTCACCAATCCCACCTACATCCTGTAATTTATAAGTTGTTCTTTTTTCTGCCATTCCAATTCCTCCTGCGGATTTCGAATCGAATTTTGTTATTGTTCACTCCGTTCACAATAACGAATCTGTCAATTATTTATAGGCTTAGTATATCAAATCTGACTGCAAAATAAAAGCGTTTATTTACTGAATTCTGTCAGTACCAGATCTGGATTACGGTCTTCTGTCATGCCTACGCTCCATGCGTTTACAAACAAAAGCAGTGGATTGCCCTTCAGGTCTGTAACCTTCTTCATATCGGAAGTTCCGACAATCTTGGCAACATCAACTTCTTCTTTATTTGCAATCCAGCGGATATGCTCATATGGCAGGTTTTCCAGACGGATTTCTACATTATATTCATTCTCGAGACGATATTTCAGTACATCAAACTGAAGGACACCAACAACACCGACAATAATCTCTTCCATACCTGTATTAAACTCCTGAAAGATCTGGATTGCACCTTCCTGTGCGATCTGGTTGATTCCCTTAACAAACTGTTTACGCTTCATGGTATCGATCTGACGAACTCTTGCAAAATGTTCCGGTGCAAAAGTCGGAATCCCTTCAAATGCAAATTTCTTTCCAGGTGCGCAGATCGTATCTCCGATAGAAAAAATGCCCGGATCAAATACTCCGATAATATCTCCTGCATATGCCTCATCTACCACATGACGGGATTCTGCCATCATCTGCTGTGGCTGAAGAAGACGCATCTTCTTATCCCCCTGCACATGATAAACTTCCTGGGAAGCATCAAATTTGCCGGAACAGATTCTCATAAATGCGATTCTGTCTCGATGTGCTTTATTCATATTTGCCTGAATCTTAAATACAAATGCCGAGAAATCATCTGACATCGGATCAATCTCGCCTTCATCGGATACTCTCGGAAGTGGCGATGTTGTCATCTTGAGGAAATGTTCCAGAAATGTTTCCACACCAAAGTTTGTCAGCGCAGAACCAAAAAAGACAGGTGTCATATTTCCTTTGCTTACCTGTTCCTGATCAAAATCCACACTCGCTCCATCCAGAAGTTCGATTTCTTCCATCAGCTGTTCTCTCTGATCCGGATCCACAATATCATCCAGCCGTGCATCATCAATGTCAATTTCTTCGATCACACCCTCCTTGGTTCCTTTCTGTGTATCAGAGAAAGTCAGAACTTTATGTGTATTACGATCATAAACTCCGCGGAATTTTTTACCGGAACCGATCGGCCAGTTGATCGGACATGTTGCAATTCCGAGTTCTTTTTCTATTTCATCCAGAAGATCAAACGTATCATTTGCATCTCTGTCCATTTTGTTGATAAAAGTAAAAATAGGAATATGACGCATAACGCAGACTTTGAAGAGTTTTCTGGTCTGTGCCTCTACACCCTTGCTTCCATCAATAACCATGACAGCTGAATCAGCAGCCATCAGTGTACGGTAAGTATCTTCAGAGAAATCCTGATGTCCCGGAGTATCCAGGATATTGATACAATAGCCATCATAATGGAACTGCAGTACAGATGAAGTTACAGAAATACCTCTCTCTTTCTCTATTTCCATCCAGTCAGACACTGCATGGCGGGATGTAGCTTTACCCTTAACACTTCCTGCCAGATTAATGGCGCCTCCATACAGCAGGAATTTCTCTGTCAGAGTTGTCTTACCTGCATCCGGGTGGGAGATAATGGCAAAGGTTCTTCTTTTTTCTATTTCTTTCGCATACTTAGACACGTTTTTCCTCCTGTCTATTATCTGTTTTCTCAATTATCCAATTTCTATACAACTTTTTATTCTAGTATATCAAATACCCTGATGTCAAGAAAAAAAGGGAAGAACTGCCCGGCTCAAAAGTCCGGACAGTTACCCTGCAGGATACGGTCTGCAAATAACCATACAGACGCATTTTAATCATAGATTCCTTCCGTAACAATATCTTCTCCTGAAGTTTCCTGCTCCCTGTATGTATCAGTCTGTTGCTCATCTGTCTTCTCTTCGCCATCACTTTCCGAGGTCGTATCTGTTGCCGCTTCATCATTGCCTTCATTTAATGGCGTGATCACAATATTTTCCGGTGTGATTCCTGTCTTTCTTTTTACAATATCTTCAATCTGTGCACGCTGTGCATCTTCCAGCTCAGCCTCCGGAACAACCACATCTGCAGTCTCACCCGTCAGATTGACAATTGCATTTTCAAATCCTTTCGCCTCCAGAAGCATTTCTGCGGCAGCTTCCTTTTCGGATATTTCAGTCATCTGCACCATCGTATTTACTGCTTCCTGTTTCTGCTCATCTCCAACCTCTGTATTGTTCAGGATCTCCTGCAGATCCGCTTTACTCTGAGAGCGAACCTGTTCTCTTGATAATTTTGCCTGTGCTGCAAAATCCGATGCTCCTGTAAGGACCGCTTCTCCCGGCGTACTGCTTCCATCTGGTACTTCCGCAGTCTCCGCAGCAGTCTCTGCATTTTCATCTGCTACCGCTGTTTCATCACTCAGATCATACTCTACCTGGTCCAGGATACTGCTATTGTCCGTGCTTGCCTCTTTATCACCAATTCCCAAATCTACATCTGCAAAG
Source organism: Blautia obeum ATCC 29174 (assembly GCF_025147765.1). Lineage (NCBI taxonomy): Bacteria > Bacillati > Bacillota > Clostridia > Lachnospirales > Lachnospiraceae > Blautia > Blautia obeum. Next base: position 982,099 of record NZ_CP102265.1, on the reverse strand, counting down.
TTCAAATACCCGGCTACGGCGATCAGAATTGCAAGAGATGTGATGATCACCTGATTTTTTTTGAATATTTTTTTCACGTCTTAACTCCTCATTTCATTTTCATTATTCTAATTTTATGAGCATCTATCTGAAATAATGCCATTACTGCCTCCTGTATTTTCCGGACCGTCACAGAATTATCTGCTCCTTCTGCAACGATCAGCACTCCGGTAACTTCATTTCCCCCAGAACCATACAGCCCCTGTCCGCTCTCTGTCATCAGCATTACTTTCACATTTCCTACCCCTTCAACATTTTTCAAAAGATCTTCCAGTTTCATCTCAAGATCTGTCTTGGTTTCCATATTTTCACCTGTCGTCGTTGAATAATTCTGATTTTCTGTTTCAGTCTCTGTTTTCGATATGGGAAATGCGATTACCATCAGTAAAAGGCCCAGAAGCAGAATCACCAGCCAATGTTGTCTGTTCATCTTTCCCCATAAGAAGCTGACAGTTTTTCTCTTCGATTCCGAAGTCCCTGGCAAGTCCATCCCGAATTCCCCTTTCCTGCTCCTGTGTAATGTTTCCCGCTGTACTGATCACCGCCGTAATCTGATCTCCATTTATATGTACGACGATATCCTCTGTTTCTATTCCATTTTCCTTACATTTTTTCGAAATTTCTTTTTGCAGCTCCCTACTGTAATTCTCCTGCAGGTAAAGTGCCTGAAGATTTTCTGTATTTTTTTCTTCCAGTGCTGTCAGTTCTTCCTGATAATTTAATCGAAATTCCTGCAGCAGTTTTTCCCCATTTCCAAACAGGTTAAAAACAGGTGTGCTTAAAATATAGATCAGAAGGATTCCCATGAAAGAACGAATATAACGTTCATATTTTACATCCGGCACCAGATGGAGCACTGCCGAAAAGACAATATAGAAAAAAGCAATCGTTTTTACCCATCGATAAATTTCCTCTTTCATCCGCTTCCTCCAATCCCGGTCATCAAAATAACAAAATCAAGGATACATAAAATCTCTGCCGTAAAAAGAATACGCAGGAGCAGCGCACAGCCTTCTCCCATCGTTGCAAGTGAATCTACGATCCTTTTTTCCGAGACTGGCTGCGCTATTGCTGCCAGAAATCGATAGAGCAGGGACAAAATTCCATAATGGATCACCGGACCGGCCCCTGCTGCCACAAAAGCAAACAGTATAACAACTCCAAGGCAGTTTCTCACAAGTACCGCACTTGTCAGTACCAGCTCTGTAACCATATTCACTGCATTCCCCACTCCTGGCAGCGCACCTGCTGCCTTTCCCAGTGCACTTCTTTTTAAAGTATCCATTACCGGAGCAATAAGTCCTCTCACAACCTGCAGTCCCACTACCATACCAAGAAGTGTTTTCAATCCCCAACTCACTGCAGTGTCCAGAAGTTCCGCCATTTTTCCAAGCATTTCCTCTTTTGACAGATTGTTGATCAGCGAGATCAGCACATACAGGCATGCTCCCGGAAACAGAAGATTCAATATTACTTCCTGGATCAGCCAGGTAAGGATCAGAACCCCCTCATAAAAGACCGCTGCCGTCGAACTCCCTGCCGCTATCGATATAGTCAGGAAATATGCCGGGGCAAGTCCTCTCATAAACTCCGCCATCCATGTAATCGTCTGCTGCACGGACCTGGTAACAGATGAAAAAGAATCCATCAGCAGAATAAACAGCAACAAATAGACAATATAAAAACAGATATCTCCAATCTGTCCGCTCTCAAAAACATCTGCAAAATTCGCCAGTACAGCAGATAGTAAAATAAGAAGCAGTATTTTTATCAGAAGACTCTTTTCCTTTTCCAGACCGGAAAATAAAAAACTGTGCACCATCTCCTGCACAGTATCTTCAGATAATACCTTTTCTCCTTTTATCAGACCATCCAGCATGTCCTTCATGGAAAAGCTTTCTTCTCCGAGCATCTGGTCCAGCATCCTTTGCACCCGTGAAAGATCAAGTTCTTCAAGGATATCCGATACCGTGCTGGCTTCCGTCTGCGTTATCTTTTCTTTCTCTGTCCCTCCTGAATTATTTTCAGTCTCTGTATTCTCTGACTGCCTTTCAGCTGCCTGACAGATAATACTTCCCGATATCAGATTCGAAATTTTCAGATCCGCCAGATTCATCAGTAATACGAGCATTCCTATCATAACTGGTGCATATTTTTTTCCACGCCATCTTCTGCTCTGTTTTCGGCGCTTCATCCCAGAAACTCCTGAATCGTTTCCAGCAATGCCATCAATACGGGAATACTCAGAACCATGACAGATAATTTACAAAAAAGTTCAATCTGTGACGCGGTTGCCTGATATCCTGCATCTTTACAGATCCCGGCAGAAAACTGCCCAATATATGTAATTCCTATCATTTTAATCAGCGTAAGAAAATACTCCGGATCCACCGACAGACTCTGCTGTATTTTTCCGATCATCCGGAAAAGATAATCCAGTTTATCCACAGCCAGTCCCAGAATTATGATACCTATCCCCATCGTTATGAACGAAACATATTCCGTTCTTGTTCCTTTCAAAAAAAAGCCAAGCACTACACCGCAGATTCCCAGCAGAGATATTCTGATAATATCCACGTTTTCTGCTCCTTTCAGATTACAAATAACTTCTGGATGTTCTGAAACAATTCATAAATATACGGAACGATCCAAAACAGAACGATCAACAAACCCGCAAGGCTTACCATAAAAGCCTGCTCATCTCTGCCACTGTGTTTCAATACCTGAGAAAGAATGGAAACAAGTATCCCAACTGCCGCAATCTTAAATATGATCGTAACTTCCATTCTCTCTCCTTTCTCCGGAATTACCAGAATAATATTGCAAGCAGGATGCCACCCATAGCACCAAGACTTCGATATATTTTTTTCTTTTCCTCTTTATCTTTCCGCAGATTTTGCAAAAGATAAAGAAAATCTGTTTCATATAGTTCCAGCTGCCGAATCTGCATTTCCCGGTCCAGATAGCCAAGTTTCTCTCCCAGCAAACTTATTTTTCTCCGTTCATCCTCATCGAGTTTTAAATCTGTAAGGTAATTTTCTGTACAATTTTGAAAAATTATGCTGAGTTTCTCTTCTGTGTTAGCTTCTATGCATGCAGCCACCCTTTCTAAAAACTCCTCGTACCTTCCCCGACATCGACATGCCGTATCGCGAAGCGCATCCGAAAGCGAGCTATTTCCGCACCGTATCTCTCCTTTCAGGCATAAAATAACCTGTAAAAACTCTTCAAGATTTTTCTCATGTAGCATAAGTTCTCTGCTTTTTAAGTATCCCAGTCCTGCGGACGCGAAGATAATAAGGACAGCTCCCACCAGTTTCAGCATGGTTTTCCCTTCCCATCATATATTGCTTCTATACTTCCTGCATGTCCTTTTTTTCCAAGAACAATATATCGTTCAAAGACTTCCAGTTCTCTCAGTTTCTGAAAAAAGGGCTGTCTTAAAATATCTTCCAGTGAATTTCCGTGAGCTGTCGCAAACAATTTACACCCACAATGGACCACGGACTCTACCGCTTTAAAATCTTCTTTCTTCCCAAGTTCATCTACAGCCACAACATCCGGTGACATCGAACGCAGCAACATCTGCATTCCTTTTGCCTTTGGGCAGGCATCCAGCACATCTGTCCGCATCCCCAGATCATTCTGTGGTATTCCCTGATAGCATCCGGCAAGTTCACTTCTCTCGTCCACCACTCCTACTGTCTTTCCCTGGATTCTATCTGTCCCATTGCTGATCTGCCGTATCATATCTCTGAGAAGGGTGGTTTTTCCACATCTTGGCGGTGCAATGATCAGTGTATGATATACCTGCTCTCCATTTCGGATATACGGCAACACTTCATCTGCGCACCCCTGTACCTGATGTGCAAGCCGCACGTTGATGCAGGAAATATACTTCATCCCCCGGATATGTTCCCCATCCAGAATGACTTTTCCGGTAATTCCTACCCGATGCCCTCCCTGTACACTCAGATAGCCCTGACATATTTCATCTTCATAAGCATAAAGAGAATATCCACTGATATACTCCAGTGTTTCTTTCAGATCCTGTCTCGTTACCCGATAAGGCATTCCATTTCCGGTTCGGAGAAATTTTTCTCCGTCTCCATAACACAGAAATACCGGTCGGCCTGTCCGAAGTCTGATTTCATAAAGTTTTTCGTAATCTATCACACATTCTTCCAGAAGTTTCCGGATATTTCCGGCAAAAAGACTCTGAATCTGTCCCGCCCTGATCGTCCTCACCTCTTTTACTACTGCGAACGACTGTATCTCTTTTACACTAATATATGTCCAATGTCCGGATTTAGTACAAAAAGAATCCCGCAGCTTTCGCCACGGGATTCTGTATCACTCCAATATTTTAGCCACAATATTTCATGGCAGCTGTACTTCCGCATGCTCCCATCGCAGTTCCAATGGTTTACGCGACCACACAGCGCCACTATAGTCTTCTCCGAGTTCCAGCATCAGGTAAATTCCATCATCCATGGAAATCGTTCGAAGATCTCGGGACAGGCCTTCTCCCGTCCATTTAATATAGGCTTCCCTTAATACCCACTGCGTAAAAAAGGCTTTTTCCGGTTCATCACTGTCCAGTATTTCTCGAATCATATCCGCCGGAACCATTCTCTCCAGCATCCGTTCATAATTTACCTTTTTATGCACCTGCACATCTATTCCAATTTCCTGGTCTGCGATGATACACATTACATATTTTCCGGAATGTGTAATATTATAATGTATCTTCGGCTGCAGGGTAAGGAATGGTTTGCCATGTTCACCGGTAGCCCTCGGTTCAAATGCCAGCTTCAGTCCATACTCTTTGTAGAGTCCCGTCGCAAGCAGTTTCTCCCCTATCATGTGCTCCATATTTTTGTGTTCGTACTGCTGTGGAACTTCTGTAAAATAAATAACCGCCTTCATACTCCAGCCTCCTTTAAGAATCGGGACGGTTCCCGTTTCTTCTCATACTGTTGTCTCACGTAACATAAAGCCAACTGTTTCCTGGCCCGTGTCATTCCGACATAAAACAGTCTGCGTTCTTCTTCAATGGCAGGTTCCAGTACCGCTTTTCGATAAGGCATACTACCTTCATTAACATTCAGGATATACACCTGTTCATACTCCAGACCTTTCACCCCATGAAGTGTAGAGATCAGAACGCCCTCCCGTTCCTGCTCAGCTTTTCGTGCCTGCTCTTCAAGCTTTTCTGTGTATTCTTCTATGTAGGATTCCCATTCTTCCAGACTGTTCATTCCTTTTGTACTTTCTGTCAACCGGTCCAGAATCTCACTCAGCTCTTCTGGTTTTATTTTACGATACTCTGCATATTCACGCAAGTATTCTTCATATCCCATTCCCTTTCGGATAAAATTAATTGCAGCATAAGGTGCCAGACTCTTCAGCACTCGCAAATGCGTTTCCAATGTTGTGATACGGTCACACATCCAGTCCTTATCTTTATAAAATTCTTTTAGTTCTTCAAAGGATACAACTGATGATAATGACAAGGCATCACGGGAAATATATCGATTGGGCCGATTCATAAATTCAAGGAAATACTTCCTGTTCTTTTCCCCTGCTGCAAAATGCATATAGGCAAGAAGATTCCGGCAGATCCAATGCTGAAAAAGATTCGGGAGTTTTTCCTTCATGTTAAACGGGACCTGTCGTTCCATCAATGCACCTACCAGTCCTTCTGCCTCCTGATTCGTTCGAAGAAGAATTGCCGTATCTTCCAGACGCTCTCCGTTTTCCATCCGTTCTCTGAGTTCCGAGACAACTGCAAGATATTCTTCTCTCGGATTTTGGAATTCCCGTATCTGAACCGCTTTACCTACCTGATTCGGTGTGGAAAGCTTTTTGGAAAAACGTTTTTTATTTTCTCCGATCACGTGCATCGCTGCTGAAAGGATCTGTCCACTGCATCGATAATTCACATCCAGTGTAACTGTTTCCGCATCCGGATAATCTCTGGTAAAATTCAGCATAATTTCAGGCCTTGCACCACGAAAATGATAAATCGACTGATCGTCATCTCCAACGATAAACAAATTATTCTGTGGCTTTGCCAGCATGCGTACAATATCATACTGCAATTGGTTGATATCCTGAAATTCATCCACAAGAATATACTGAAATTTCTTCTGCCATGCTTCCAGAATATCTTTTCGCTGCACAAAAAGCTCATAACAATACAGGATCATATCATCAAAATCCAGTTTACGTCTGCTCTGACAGGCTTCACGGTATCCCTGGTAAATCTGTCGGAACACTTCATCCGGACAGCATGAAGAATAGTAATGTTCCAGTGCAATTTTGTTTCCTTTCACCACACTGATCTCCCTGGCAATCTCTTCCGGAAAATCTCCTTCTTCTGCCAGATCACCACCATAATTCAACGTCAGTTCTCTCAAAATGCCGAATTTTTCTTCATCAGACAGAATATTAGCCGCAGTAAATCCATATGCCTGTTTCAATATTCCATAAAACACGCCATGAAATGTACCAAAAGTAACCGGAGTATACTGCTGTCCGGTAAAACTTAAAAAGCGCTCCTTCATTTCCTTTGCCGCCGCCCTGGAAAAAGTCACGACCAGAATATTAGAAGGTGAGATTCCGCCTTCATTTATCATATATGCAGTTCGTTCTACAATTACGGAAGTTTTCCCCGAACCGGGGCCTGCCAGAACCATCATTGGTCCTGACAGGTGGGCGATCGCCCTTTGTTGAGATGGATTTCTTTTTATCATTTATTACTCTCAGCTGAGTTTCTCAATTGCTGCCTTTACACGTTTCAGTGTTTCTTCTTTGCCGATGATTTCCATAATTTCTGTTGCTCCGGCCGGTGTCATCTGTTTACCGGATACTGCTGTACGAAGCGGCCACATTACATAACCGTTCTTATAACCTTTTTCTTTGACAAATGCACTTAAAGAAGCAAACAGTGGATCATTTGTATAATCTTCCTGTGCTTCCAGAACCGGAAGAACTTCTTTCAATACTGCAAGAGAAGTTTCTTCATTTGTCTTCATCTTCTTATGGCAGTACATTGCAGAATCATATTCCGGAACTTCTTCAAAGAAATCGATCAGTGCCGGGATATCCGGGAATGTCTCGATTCTGGTCTGTACCATTCCGGCAATTTTACGGAAATCATAATCTCTTTTGAGAACTTCCTTCATATATGGAAGGGCTTTTTCATAGAACTCTTCCGGATCCATTTTCTTAATATACTCGCCATTCATCCAGCGAAGCTTGGTAATATCGAATACGGCCGGTGATTTGCTGATATGATGATAATCAAAAGCTTCGACCAGTTCCGGAAGTGAGAAGATCTCACGATTGTCCTGCGGGCTCCATCCAAGAAGTGCGACAAAGTTAACGATTGCCTCTGTAACAAATCCCTGATCCAGAAGGTCTTCATATGAAGAATGTCCGGAACGTTTGGAAAGTTTCTGATGTTCTTCGTTTGTGATCAGCGGACAATGAACGTATACCGGAATCTCCCATCCGAATGCTTCGTAGATACGGTTGTATTTTGGTGCAGAAGAAAGATACTCATTTCCTCTGACAACATGAGTGATTCCCATAAGATGGTCATCAATTACGTTTGCAAAGTTGTATGTCGGATATCCATCAGATTTGATCAGGATAAGGTCTTCCATCTCTTCGTTGTTAACTGTGATATCTCCATAGATCACATCATGGAATGTCGTAGTTCCTTCTGTCGGCATATTAAAGCGGATAACGTGTGGTTCTCCTGCATCAAGACGTCTCTGTACTTCTTCTTTTGACAGACGCAGACATCTCTTATCGTAGATAGAGATTTCTTTTCCTGCAACTACACGTTTCATAGATTCCAGTTCTTCCGGTCCACAAAAGCAGTAATAAGCATCTCCCTGCTCGATCAGCTGCTGTGCATATTTCAGATAAAGTCCCGAAGCCTGTCTCTCACTCTGTACATATGGTCCATATCCCTTATCTTTGTCCGGACCTTCATCATGAATGAGTCCTGTTCCTGCCATCGTACGATAGATGATATCTACAGCACCTTCCACATAACGCTCCTGGTCAGTGTCTTCGATTCGAAGAATAAAATCTCCACCTTCGTGTTTTGCAATGAGATATGCATAAAGCGCTGTACGAAGATTACCTACATGCATTCTTCCTGTAGGGCTCGGTGCAAATCTTGTTCTGATCTTTGTCATTGTATCTTTCCTGCCTTTCAAAATATATAAACTCAGAAAAAACCCCTGAGACATCACTGCCTCAGGGAATGTTCTGCATACTAAGCTTCGATGCCTCTGCCTTTCAGATATTCGATCACATCTCCCACTGTTGCCAGTTCTGTCAGCTCTTCAGCAGGAATCTCTATATTGTATTCATCTTCCAGAGCCATTACCAGTTCAAAAAGATCAAGAGAATCTGCTCCAAGATCATCTTTAAAAGAAGTATCTGCTGTAATTTCGCTTTCTTCGCAGTTTAACTGTTCTGCAATCATTTTTCTCATTTCTTCTAACATTGCTATTTCTCCTTTATCAAGTAACAATTTTGCTCTACTTTGATGTGCAAAGTATATATTCTGAGAACCTATTTGTCAATAGATTTTGCTTATTTTAGAGAAGCCTTTCCGGCTCTTTAAATTTAATCTGTCTGGCCACACTCAATGCCAGTCCCATCTCTGCCATCAGGAACAGGATTGATGTACCTCCATAACTGATAAACGGCAAAGTAACACCTGTATTTGGCATCAGATTTACCACTACGGCAATATTAAAAATAACCTGCAGTGCAATATGAATAAAAATACCGCTCACTATCAATGAGCCAAACAGATCTGATGCATTCTGTGCAATAAAGAACAATCGGTACAAAAGGTAAGCAAACAGAAGAAGTACGATCATTCCGCCAAGAATTCCAAGTTCTTCACATACAATAGAAAAGATCATATCGTTCTGCGCTTCCGGCACACTTCCGAGCTTCTGGATACTGTTTCCAAGTCCTCTTCCCAGAAACCCTCCTGATCCAATCGCATACAATGCCTGTATCGTCTGATAGCCATCTCCTGATGCATAATCCTCCGGATGCAGCCATACAAGGATTCGTCTCAAACGGAAACTTGAACTGGTTTCCATCGTTGCACTTAAGAAGCTGATAGCAACAATAGCAACAACCAGAAGAATACCTGCTGCAATGAGGAATGGTCTTACTTTTGGATGTGCAATAAAGATAAGGCCAATCGTAATACCGAAAATAATGATCGCAGTACTCAGGTTATCTGTAAATACATATGTTATGAATGCAAGCGCACCGCCACTTCCTGCCAGCATCATAAAGCCTTTCAGTGTACCAATCTTTCTTCCCATATTTACGATCATATAAGAAAGACAGACGATCACTGCAATCTTCGCAAGCTCCGACGGCTGAAATGACAATGGTCCCAGATTCAGCCATCGACGCGCTCCATTTGCGCTTCGTCCAAGAGGTGTCTTGACCAGCAGCATCAGCACTGCTGCTACACCATAAATAACCCCTGTAAATCTCGTCAATATATGATAATCTATCTTTGAGATTGCAAGTGCGGCTATGATACATGCCAGACTGATCGCAGCCTGTTTTTTAAAATAATACATGTCATCGCCATGGTTCAGTTCTGCCATGTAAGAGCTGGTACTGTACAGCATAACCAGTCCAAAACAAGTCAAAAGAATGATAACCGCAAGAAGACTGTAATCATAATAATCGGTTTTCTTTTTTATTTTTGGTTTTCTTACAACTGCTTTTTTTCTACTCATAGCATACAGTATAGCAGACTCCTTTCCCGTCCGCAAGAAAAAAACAGGGAAACGGCATACAATCCATTTCCCTGTTATACTGTGGATCAACGACCATTCCCATTCCTGCAAACAATCGTTTATTTGTCACATTTTTATATTACTTATCACTGTCATTGTCGATAGCTGCGGTCTCGATCACGAACTTCACATTGCCGTCCATGTCATCTTCCTTACCACTGAAGGAACGATATGCATTGTCATCAGAGCAGATTGCATCCAGACGATCCAGGATATCCTGAAGGTCATCATCCACGATATCAGAGAGTTTTTTGATTCCATCATCATTAAACTCTTTTGTTCCGTCAGCAAGTTCCTTTGCTCCATCAGAAAGACTCTTAATTCCACTCTTAACCTGTGCACTTCCGCTGCTGAGTGTAGATGTTCCGCTCATAAGCTGCTGTGTACCGGATGCAAGCTGGCTGGCTCCACTGTTAAGCTTGCTGCTGTTTGCAGAAAGTGTACTTGCTCCACTGGTAAGCTGACTCGTGGCACTTGTTACTTTGGAAGTTCCACTGTTGAGCTGTTTGCTGGCCTTTGTAAGCTTGCTTGCTCCACTGGTCAGTGTCTTTCCAGAACTTTCCAGTGCAGTTGCTCCGCTGGTAAGCTGGCTGTTGCTTCCCATCAGAGTCTTGGCTCCGTTTACAAGTGTCTGAGAAGCTTCTGATGCCTGTGAATAACCATCTGACAGATTCTTTGCACCGTCAGAAAGCTGTTTGGCTGCATCTGTCAGATCTTTCAACTGACTTCCATCTCCAAGCATTTCACTGAGTTCTGTCTGAATCTTTGTGATTCCTGCTTTGACTGCCTCAGCACCCTGTGTCAGGGACATAGTCTCTGCAGTCGTACCTTCGGTACTTGTTCCTTTAGCTGTCAGCTGATCTCCTGCTTCACTGAGCTTAGCCCCGTTATCTATCATTCCCTGCAGACCATTATCAAGTGTATCTGCAAGACTCTGTGCTGTTTTCAGAGCTGAGGTTGTATCCTGTGCCTCCAGTCCGGAAGCACCTGCCTCTATCTGGCTGAGTCCTTCCTGGAGCTGAGCAGCTGCCTCTCCAACAGCTGCAGTCTGTGCACTCTGTGCATTTACGGAATCTGCTGCTGCCTGTACCTGTGCTGCCTGATCAGACAATCCTGATACCTGACCTGCATGAGCCTGAAGACTTGCAACACCTCCCTGTGCAGTTGCCACACCACCGGAGATTGCTCCGATCGCACTCTGTACTGCACTGTTGACTGCTGCTGCAGTCGCCTCATCCATGGAAGATGTATCAATACTACTTAAAATATCAATTGCGGAACTTGCACTGTCCAGACCTGCTGAAATCGTACCTGCATCACCCTGCAGCGCATCTCCTGTTCCGGCTGCAGCACTGACCGCACTCGCTGCCGCAGATACCTGATCTCCTGCGGAAGCTGCACCAGTCTCTGTAAGAGAGGCTGCTGCTGCTTTTGCTGTTTCAAGGCCATCTGAAATCTGCTCTGCGCTCTGTGCTGTACTGCCACCATTCAAATTATCAATGATTTGCTTTAATCCGGCGGATGCTTCTTTTAACTGCACAGGTGCCTGTGTATATGCTTTTACATTTGCTGCATACTCAGCTGTACTGGATGCATATTTCTCTGCACTGTCTGCAAAATCAGAAACACTTGCAAGTGAAGTATTCAGTTCCGGAAGTTTTGCAGCTACAGCTGTTGCAAGTTTTGAAATACTGTCTGTAACTGTTGTAATTCCTGCTGTTTCTGTTCCGATACCTGTGAGCAGTTCTCCGATCGCAGATATATAATCCTGAATTCCCTGTCCGAGAGAAGAAGCGCCGGATACATATTTCTTCACACCATCTGTCAGTGTATTGCTTCCTTTTACATACTGCTGAACACCGGACGCCAGTGTGCTGACACCACTGTTGTATTCTTTCAGGGATTTTGAAAGAGTACCAACTCCGGCTGCATATTCATTTACACCGGATGCCAGTTTGTCTGCTCCGGCAGTATAAGAGGAAACACCACTCTTAAGAGTAGCTGCTCCGCTGTTCAGACTGCTTACTCCACTTACGAGGGTTCCGATACCGGAATCAAATTCCTGATATTTTTCATCAAGCGTAGATGCTCCATCAGAAAGTTCCTTGCTTCCATCTACCAGTTTGGCTGCTGCATCTGTCAGATCCTTCATAGAATCTTTCAGATCATCAATACCATCAATGTTATCTACATCCAGAGAATCCAGAAGATCGGTCAGTGCAAATGTAAATGTAGAACTCATATTAAAGTCTGTCACATCTGCTTCCATTGTAAAGTTTTCCGGAATATCCAGATCAATGTCTTCATCTATGCTCTTAAGATCAAAATTATCAGCAAGTCCCGGCATACCAACGCCTACTACAATATTTCTCTGTCCGTCTGAAAGAATCTTTCCATTATCTATCGTTACATTTGTAAAATTGTCTGTAGGAAGGATCATCGCTGTTACCATTACAAACGGCGCATACAGATCTGTTGTTTTGTTTCCAACTTTTGTTTTATTCTTCACATTATTTTTGTATGCTACTTCGATCTTCAGATGTCCGCTTTTACCCCCGAGATCATCCGGATTTACCTGAGTACCATTCAGATAATATTTAATTTCCATGGAAACTGGAAGATCCTTGGTTGTAGTTCCCTGATAATAAATATCTTTATCATCTGTATTCCAGGTCAGTTTATCTCCATCCTGAGAGAAAGTCTCATCGCCTTTGACATTCTTGATATCTTTCAGATCAGATACATCACTTAAGTCTCCTGCTGATGCAGAATTCTTCAGCCAGTCGGAAACTGTGATCTCCTGTGGTGTTCCGTCTGCTGCCGCATTTACATATACGGTTTCTTCTTTGGAAATATCTGTATTCGCTGCCAGTACCGGGCTAAAGCCCATTACCATAGTCATTCCTACTGCTACAGAAGCTGCTACCGCTTTTTTTCTGTTTCGGTTCATATTATACGACTCCTTTTCCAGCCATTGGCTTTTTTATATTTAATGGTTGTTGTGTGCTTATTATTTTTTATCCGGCAAAAAGCCTTTTGATGTATGAACGATGATCGGATCAAATACCATAAACATCGCAGGCAATACAAGAAGTACAACAACCGTACTGATCACTGCACCACGTGCAAGCAGTGTACAGATCGCACCGATCATATCTACCTTTGAGTACAGGGCTACACCAAATGTTGCCGCAAAGAAACTACATCCACTTACGATAATAGATTTCATTGAGAATTTATGTGCAATGGAAATAGATTCTTTTTTAGTTTTTCCAAGATGACGCTGTTTCTGATAGTTACTTGTCATCAGGATCGCATAGTCTACGGTTGCACCCAGCTGGATGGCACCGATTACGATACTTGCAACAAATGGAAGCGTTACCCCCTGGTAATACGGGATTGCCATATTAACAAAAATTGCAAATTCGATAACAAACAGCAGAATAAATGGTAACGAGATTGATTTGAATACAAACAGGATGATCAGGAATATTGCTGCCATAGAGAGGATATTTACTCTCTGGAGGTCAACATTTGTTGTATCCTGAAGGTCTTTCATCAGAGGTGCTTCACCGATCACCATTGATTCAGGACTGTATTTCTTAACAATCTTCTGAATCGCATCAAGCTGTGCGTTGCATTCATCCGTTGCTGAAGAATACTCTGAGCAGATAAACTGTACTTCATAGTTGTCGGACTGAAGCATTTTTTTAATATTGGAAAGAATCATAGATTCCGGGAATGTAGGTCCGATCAGGGAATTCATTCCAAGTGACCATTTCACCCCGTCAACTTTGTCAATCTGATCCAGCATCTGTGTTTTTTCTTTACTGTCCAGTCCATTTTTCAAAAGTATCATATGAACCGTACTCATATCGAAGTCTTCTTTCAGTTTTTCATTGGATACATTACTGTCCAGTGTAGCCGGAAGTGACTTATCAATATTATAGTAAATCTGAGTATGATTGTTTCCGTAAACAGCCGGATACAGCATTACCAGGAAAACAAGAAGCCATACTTTGTAATGCTTTGTGATAAAACCAGAAGCCTTATCCAGGCTTTTGACCAGTGGTTTATGTTTTGTTTTTTCAATCACTCCGTCAAATACAAGGATCATTGCCGGCAGTGTGGTAATACAGCAGATAACACCGATGACAACACCTTTTGCCATAACAATACCCATATCACGTCCAAGTGCAAACGTCATAACACACAGAGCAAGGAATCCGGCAATCGTAGTAACCGAGCTTCCGGCTACAGATTTAAATGTATCTGCAATCGCATGTGCCATCGCACGGTCTTTGCTATCGTATTTTTTCTTATAATTTTCAAAGGAGTTCAGAAGGAAAATGGAATAGTCCATTGTTACACCTAGCTGAAGTACTGCTGTCAGAGATTTTGTTATATAACAAACTTCTCCAAAGAAAATATTAGTTCCAAGATTGTAAACAACTGCAAGGCCTACACTGAGAAGGAACAACACAGGAATTACCAGTGAATCCATTGCAAGAAGCAGAACCAGCAATGATAAGCAGGCTGCGATCACAACATAGATCGGCATCTCTTCAAGTGCCAGGTTCTTGATATCTGTTACAACACCGGACATACCACTGATAAAGCACTGTTCGTTTGCGATCTTACGCATGTCGCTGACTGCTTCCATCGCTGCATCAGATGATGTTGTATTATCAAACAGTGCAATCATCATGGTAGCATCACCATTAAAGAATCCATCCTTAAACTTTTCCGGAATCATGCTTACCGGAATACTTAAATCAGCCACACTGTCATACCACAGAACATCTTTTACATGCTCCACATTCTGGAATTTTTCTTTTAATGCTGCGACATCTTTCAATTCCATATCTTCCACGACTACCATGGAGAATGCACCCATTCCAAATTCATCCACCATGATATCCTGGCCTTCAACTGTTTCCAGTGATTCCGGCAGATAACTCAGGATATCGTAATTTACTCTCGTCGCTGCCATTCCCAGGAATGACGGGATAAGCAGTAACATACTGATGATTACAATGATCACTTTATGCTTTGCTATCCACTTTCCAAACTTAATCATCATGTCCTCCTTATTGAATATATTTTTCATTAATGACTATCAGTCACTTTTTATTCATCTAGAGTTATATACCCAAACTGACCATTAGTCAATATACGTTTTTGCCAATGTGTCCAAAAATCAACAACTTCTTTTTGTGATATTGACTTTTGGTCATTTCTGTTTATAATAAATGGCGAAACCATCAAATACAGGGAGGTTTTCTTAATGGGTAAATTAGAATCAAATAAAAAGAAAAAAGAAGACGCACTGTATAACACTGCTTTCGAACTGTTTACAACAAAAGGAACCAATAAAACTACGATCTCTGATATTGTTGAGAAAGCCGGAGTTGCCAAGGGAACTTTTTATCTGTATTTCAAAGATAAATATGATATCCGAAACAAACTGGCCTCTTCCAAAACGCAGGATTTATTTTTCGCTGCATATCTGGCTGTTCGTCAGAATCAGATCACAGGTTTTCCTGCTCAGCTCCATTTTATGATCGATCATATCCTAAATGCACTCAAAAATGATTCTCAGCTTCTGATCTTTGTTTCGAAAAACCTCTCCTGGAATGTATTTCAGGCTGCATTGGAACAAAAAATGCCTGACAGAGATGTCAGATTTTATGATAAATATCTCCAACTGATCGAGGAAGGTCATCAGGCTTATGAACATCCTGATCTGCTGCTCTTCTCAGTGATCGAGCTTGCAAGTTCAACCTGCTACAACTGTATTCTGTATCAGCAGCCAGTTCCACTTGAAGAATACATGCCTTATCTGCACAAATCCATTGATGGGATACTTTCCAGTTATCAGAAAGATTCTTCTGATACTTCCGCAGACTAAAACAGAGCTGTACCTTATTGGTCAGCTCTGTCTTATATTTCATATCTATTCTGTTTTTAATTTTCCATCTCTTTTGGCTTTTTCCACAAGTCTCCGATTAGCCGCATTCATTGTACCAAACTTATCCACACAGCAAATGACTTCTGCACAATCATCCATCATTTTCTCTGCTTTTTCCAGATGTTCTTCTGTAACAGCCTCGAATGGTTCTTCGCTGATCACCTCTGCTGCCAGTGCTTTTGCAACATCATAGTCCAGATCATTACTGTGGATCACACCTGCAATAAATGGAATACCCGCTCTCTGCAATTTTCGATATACCGGAATTCCTTTGCCATTTCCACCAATGACAAATACCTGTGGTTTACCTGCCGGAGCGCCCATTTCCAGACATCCAAAAGAAGCATTATAGCTTCCTGTTGTAATTCCATAAAGATGATGGATATATTCGGATGTAAAAATCTCCTCCGGTGTACCATATTTTTCGATCCGGTCACCATGGACACAGATCACATAATCTGATATTTTCTGAGCCAGATCAAGTTCATGAAGCGACATCAACACAGCTGTGTGATGTTCCAGAACCATCTTCTTTAATATAGAAAGAAGTTCCAGTTTATGACGAATATCCAAAAAGGAAGTCGGCTCATCTAGAACAATCACTTCTGGTTCCTGGCAGATTGCTCTGGCCAGCAGAATCCTCTGTCGCTGTCCATCACTGATCTCGGTAAAATCTCTGTCCTTAAAATCCAGTGCATGGACCATTTCCATTGCCTTATGTACCTTTTCCCAGTCACCCTCCGATAAGATTCCCAGCGTACCTGTATACGGATATCGTCCTGTTGCAACAATATCCTCACATGTCATAAGCTCTGGTCTTATTCTCTCCGTCGTTACAACGGCCAGCTTCTGTGCGACTTCCTTGCCTGACATCTGACTCATCAGTTTCTGATCCAGATACACAGTTCCTCCCACCAGCTTTAGCTGTCTGGTAAGACTCTTCAATATTGTTGATTTTCCTGCACCGTTCGGTCCAATCAGAGTAAGGATTTCTCCCCGGTTCAATCGAATTTCAATATCACGGATCAGTGGCTTTCCATCGTATCCTACTGTCATCTGTTCAGAATGAACAAAATATTCTCCCATCAGGCCATCCTCTTTCTTCGAATCATAATATAGATCACAACCGGAGCTCCAAATACTGCAGTAACAGAACTGATACTGAGTTCTGTCGGTGCAAAAGCAGTTCTTGCGATCAGGTCACAGAAGAGACAGAATACAGCGCCTCCAAGAAAACATCCCGGAATAACCAGAAGCGGTTTGGATGTTTTCATAAGACTTTTTATAAGATGTGGTACTGCAATTCCAACAAAGGAGATCGGACCGGCAAAAGCGGTCACACAGGCTGACAGAATACTGGAAAGCAGGATCAGTGCAATACGAAATGCTTTGATATTTACTCCCATATTCTGTGCATAGCCTTCGCCAAGCTGATATGCACTGATCGGCTTAGACATTAAAAATGTAAGAAAAAGTGCTGCAAACACCACAACTGCCATCACTGAAACATTATCCCAGCTGGTTCCGGAAAAACTTCCCAGTGACCAGTTATGAAGATTTACAATATTGGAATCATCTGCAAAAGTAACCACAAAATCTGTTATCGCAGAACAGATATATCCAATCATAATACCACTTACAACAAGCATGGACATCTGCTTTACCTTTCGTGAGATCAAAAGCACAAATCCCATGGATATCAGAGATCCGGTAAACGCAGCCAGAATCATCAGACCTGAAGTAGCTACCATGGATTTTCCCAGCAGATAGATCATTGTCAATGCCACGATCAGTTTTGCACCTGATGAAATACCAAGTACAAAAGGACCTGCGATCGGATTTCCAAAAAATGTCTGCAGAAGAAACCCTGATACTGAAAGCGCTCCTCCAAGAATCACTGCCGCCAGTATTCGTGGCAGTCTTATCTCCCAGACAATATTATAAGCAGTCTCATCTCCGTTTTTGTGGAACAGTATCTGAAATATATCCTTCAGTGAAATAGAAATACTTCCTGAATTGATATTCCAGAATATAAAGACCAGCAGAAGCACTATCAGTATTATAAAAGACAGCCAGTATCTGAAATGTAATTTCTTCCGCATGTTACTTCCTCTCATCATTTTAATTTATGCATATAAGTCAGTGTATCCAGATTTGGATCATCTGAGGTCAGCATGGTATGAATATCTTCGATCATTGTTCCAAGTTCCATTGTCTCCTGAAACAGATTCTGATTGGTACACCAGACATTTCCATCCTTAACTGCTTTAAAATCAGCAAGCAGAGAACTCTTCTCCAGCATCTGGCTGATATCTGTCAGTTCACCATCGATCGTACTATTGTAGATGATATAATCCGCATCCTTAGCTCCGGCATAAAACTCTTCCATCTGCATATTCATTGTGGAAAGAGAGTTATCATCCTCCGCTCCAAGGTCACTGAAAATATATTTTCCACCGGCGAGTTCGATCATCTTGGATACGTAATCTCCTGACTTACGAACATTGGCAGCCCCTACTGAATTGATATAGAAGAAAGCCACTGTCTTTCCGGTAGATTCACTGTCCTCTATTGCTTTCAATTTATCAACCTGTTCCTGAAAAAGTTTGTCTGCAAGTTCTTCTTTTCCAAGAAGAACCCCATATAGCTTCAACCACTCAGTACGGCCAAGCGGATGACTTTCGTAACTTGAATGCTCTACCAGAACCGGGATCCCGAACTGCTCAAGCTTTTCTTTTACTTCCGGTTTATGGTAGATCATTGTAGACTCAATCGCCAGATCACAATTTTTAGACAAAATCAGTTCGTAATCCGGTGCACTGTACTTACCAGCAAAAGAAATACTTCCATCTTCCAGTGCTTTCTTAGCCTCATCGATATACCATCCGTCAGCATTGGTTCCTGAAAGACTGATGCTGTCCAGCCCGTCCAATGCACAGAAAAGATCCATTGCCGATGTTGCCACAAGATAGATATTATCAAGTGGCTGTTTAATAACTGCAATATCACTGTCAAGGCCTTCCGGAGCTTCTTTTCCTTCCGGAACAAGAAGAAACTGCCCATCTCCTGCAATTGTGATAAGTGCATAACCATCTTCATAATAATCTACTGAAAACTGATCTGCATACTGAAGTTCCAGACTGTGATCATATTTTAAGCCAGCCAGGTCCTGTCTGACGGCATTACTTTCTGTCGTCTCTTTTTCATCAGCTGACTGAGCCCATACAGGTACAGTCAGCATCATTGATGCGCTCAATGCTGCGCATAAAAAAATGCGTAACGTTTTTCTCATTTTTATTTTTCTGCCTCTTTAATACTTGCGGAATCAAACTGTAAAGTATATTCAATCTCATGAGGAGTACTCATTGCAACGGTGTCCGCTGTGACTTCCATAGGATAATCAAAACCATCTACCGGAATTTCAAACACAGAATTTCCATCCTTGTTGACTGGTTCATATTTGTCATCACCAATCAGCATATAATCATAGTACGGACTGCTCCATTCTACAGATGCAGTTACCTTTCCATCTTTAACTGTAAATTCAGCCGGAGAGGTTACTGTAGCCTTTCCGGATCCACCTTCCAGCTTCACATCTGCAGTATAATCACCATCTTCAAGTTTCAGATCTTCAGCAGTCATCTTTTTTGTATCGGTTTCTTTTGTGTCAGAAACTTCAGCATCGGCTTCTTTCTGAGGATTTGTTACTTTTACTTTATGATCGTACCATTTGTTCTTCTTTCCGATCAAAGCAACATCAAATTCTTCATCAATGGCAGGAACCGGGATATCAAATCCGTAAACTTCTTCTTTATATCCATCACTATATGTTACTTCATCTGTTGTCGGCTCAAGAATCTCAGCTCCGTCTTTCTGGGCATCTTCTGCCTTTCCAACAAAAAGATTTACGATCTTCTTTGAATTCAGGCTCACATGGATTGTCATCTTACCATCTTTGACTGTCAACGTTCCTTTACCGTCATTTGCTTCATTTACATGAAACATTCCACTGTCTGTATCAAACTCTGCACTGTAAGTACCGTCTTCAAGCACCGTATCCTTTGCATCGTCCTTTTTGTCCGCTGTATCAGCTTTTGCATCATCCTTTTTATCATCTGATGATTTTGAATCTGTCACTGTTGCAGAAACTGCCTTTGCTCCTGTCTCTGCCATAACCGGGCTGAAACTGCCAAGTACCATAGCTCCGCTTAATACGCATGCCATCATTGCCACTGAACGTTTCATAATATAAATCCTCCTGATTTTACAGGAACTGCCCGGAAGACAATCAAGCCTTCCGGGCAGTCCCGTTTATTGCATAAATTATTTACACATTACATTATTCTGCTGCAGAATCGTCTGTAACTTCTTCTGCACCATCTGTTGTGTCATCTGCTGCTTCTGCAGTATCATCTGTTGTTTCTTCAGTTGTATCAGCTGTTCCAAGAGAATCAATTGCTGCTTTTGTATGCTCTACGTAAAGATCCTCTACAGCTTCAATTCTTCCAAGACCTGCGATCTGGCAGTCAACGCTGTCAAATGCACCAGATGCATTGAACTGAGATTTCCAGGAATCGTCATCATCACCAGCCATATCGTTGTTTGCATGGTCACCAGCAACAACCATCAGTGGACGAAGAACAACTTTCTTAAATCCAGCATCTTTAACTTTTGCGATAACAGCCTGGCATTCTGTATCTTCCGGTTCACCTTCTACAGTACCAATGAAAGCATTTGTGAATCCAAGGTCATTCATCTGTGTCTGCATCTGATCATATGTTACATTTGCTGTATGGGAAGTACCATGTCCCATGAATACAAATGCTGTTCCATCTTCTGCAGCAGCTTCCATACTGTCATATCCAGCTTCTTTGCAGGCTTCATCTGTGATAGCCTGTGCAACAGCTTTCTTATCATCGTTAATTACAGTAGCGTCATCACCAACTTCGCCAAGCATTGGCTCTGCGATTGCAACAGATTCAAATTTATCTTTGTATCCATCAATTGCTTCTGTCATTTCATCATATTCAGCACCATGCATCAGATGTGTAGGCTGAACAACAAGATTTTTAACGCCATTATCAACTGCACGGTCAAGTGCCTGCTGCATATTGTCAATCACTTCATCATCTCTTGCTTCTACATGGTTGATAATGATCTGTGCTGTAAATGCACGTCTTACAGACCAATCCGGATATGCTTCCTGCAGTTTGTCTTCGATTCCTTTGATATCCTCAGCACGGCTGTCGTTGAAGGATGTACCAAAGCTTACAACAAGAAGTTCGTTCTCACCGATTTCATCCTGGTTACGAGGATCATCTTTGGATGCATCACCAGTGTCACGTCCGAAGTAATCCGGATCAGCTTCTTCGCCTTCAACCAGTTCCTTCTGAGCGTCTGTCAGTTTATCCCATGCTTCTTTGGCAGCTTTGCAGTCTTCATCTGTTGTATCAGTTCTTTCCTGAACATAAATCTTGTCGATCAGTGCTGCTACTTCATCTGCTGCTTTCTGATCATCATCGGAAGCTTCTTCTGTATCAGCGGTTTCTGCATCATCTGCGGTTTCTGCATCATCTGCGGTTTCTTCTGTTGCTGTCTCAGCAGTGTCATCAGAAGCGTAGATGCTTGCAGATCCCATCATTGTGACTGTTGCTACAGTCATTGCAATTGCCAGTGCTTTTACAGTTTTGTTTTTCATGTTTTTTTCCTCCTGTACCTGTTTTCTCATGAAAATTAAAATGAATAACAAAGTACGGCAGCAAGCCTGGTCAAAAAATATTTTTCGGAGAAATACTATATTTCCCAATAAAAAAACTCCTGCACCGGGCTAGAGTTTCTGGATTATGGTACAACCAATTACTCGTGATCCGGAATTTAAAATCCCCGTACCAATAGCAGGCAGGTTTCCTGACTTACAGATCAATACACCCGAATCGTCTTCCCAGTTTCCCAGTGACTGTGCATACACACATGATTCTGCATTCCCTGTATACAGTGACGAGATCGTACAGGACTTACACCTGTTTCCCTTTTAACTGAAGGCTATTTGATTATCTAACATCAGCACCTGTTATTTTTATTATTCAATTTCTTACAGAATACCACTATTTTGGTCAATTTACAATAGGGCAGTTATTTTTTTAACACTAAATCGCACAACGGAAGCAGATACAAAAACACTGCAAATAAGACGCTGTATCCCGGTGCACCTGCTGCTGTAAGCGGAACAGCACACGCGATCGACCACGGCACCAAAGGTGCTATGAGCACTGCACTGTCCTCCAGATTATTGGCAAAACGCAGCTTATCCGGTTCTGTTCTGCTGCAGAGCTGATCTGTAAGCATGATTGCCAGTGTCTGATTACATGCCATAACGCTTGTCAGGATTGATGTGACAAGCACTGCAAAATATGGTTTTGTCCTGTCGGCAAGCAAACAGACCATTTTCTGAAATCCATTCAGGATTCCTGTTGCCTGAAAAATACCTGAATAAGATGAAGAAATGCATACGATTGCTCCAACCTTCAACATCGAAGTGATACCACCTCCATTCAGCATTGCCGCTACCGTCACATCTGTAGAATGGAAACCATTCAGAAGAAGTTCAGGAAGTTCCGTAAATGCCATATTCTGAAGGCCAATACAGACAGGAATTGCAGTAACTATACTTGCGATCATCGCGATCTTCACCCCTGCCTGCATAACAGCCAACAGCAGAATCACCGCTGCAGGCAGCAATGCAATCCAGCTGAGCCGGAACTCACTGCCAAAAGCATGTCCAAGATCCGGCATCTCTGTTTTTCCATGAAGCTGTATGCTGACAGTCAGATAAAGAATACAGGTAATGGTAAATGGTGCCAATGCACTTTTGATCATATTTTTTATATTTGTATAGATACCTGTCTCCGTCAGCTCCGCCACCAGAAGTGCACTTGTCGAAACAGGAGAACAACGATCTCCGAAATATACCCCGGAAAGAATTGCACCACCGGTCATCCATGAAGGAATTCCAAGTGCAGAAGCCATCGTTGCACATACAACACCAATCGTAGCTGCCGTACCAAGAGCAGTTCCTGTCAGGACTGAGATCAGACAATTCAGAAGAAATGTCATCAGCAAAAATGTCGATGGTTTTATCAGATGCACGGTATAACAGATGATTGCAGGAATTGTTCCAGCCTGTCGCCAAAGTGCTGTCAGCATTCCGATCAGTATAAATGTGAGCAGAATATTTTTTACTTTCCAGACTCCCTGTAATGCCATCCTGCTAATCTGTCTCCAGCTATATCCCTGTTTTTTTCCATACAGGCTGAAAATGATCAGACCTGCCAGAAGAGCATATAATATAGATTTTCCCGTTATGATGCATATAATGAGCAAAGCACAGAAAATCCCAATCGTCAGAACTTCCATGATCGTTTTCCTTTCATATTTAATGCGTTGTCATAATAACATGGATGAAAGGAATTGTAAAATCCTGTATTTACCCTAAAAGACCCGGAAGAATCCTCCCAGGTCTTATTTGATATTTCTTTGTTGTTATGAATTTTTACAGGACGCCTCACATGGACAGTCAAAGCTCGGATTGAATGCATAGAAGTTTTTCGCATCCAGCTGTTCCTGTACGGAACGAAGTGCTTCCCCGAAACGCTGGAAGTGTACGACTTCTCTCGCACGTAGAAAACGAATCGGATCTGCAATTTCAGGAATGTCACGGACAACTCGAAGAATATTATCGTACGTTGCCCGGGCTTTCTGTTCTGGGGCGACCTTGTAAGTACAACATATACAAAAATATAGAGGGTAAAGCAGATATTCCGCCTTTCCAGTGTATCAATTCAGACGTTCAGAAATGAGCGTCTATTTTTTTACCCCAAAACCAAAAAGGATGTGATACTACGAAGAAATCACCACCGCCGGAGCGTTCCCCTCCGTTTCCAGACCAGAATCCGAAACCAACCATCAAACACAACATTCAGAAAGGACAGGTACATCTATATGGAATTAAAATTCGTTATTCCCAACATGGAAAAGACATTCGGCAACTTGGAGTTTGCCGGAGAAGACAAAACAGAACAGAGAAGAATCAACGGACGCATGGCGGTACTCTCCCGCAGCTTCAATCTTTATTCAGACGTGCAGAGGGCGGATGATATTGTGGTTATCCTCCCTGCCGAAGCCGGAGAGAAGCATTTTGACTTTGAGGAACGTGTAAAGCTCGTCAATCCCCGTATCACCGCAGAGGGCTATAAAATCGGCACAAGGGGCTTTACCAACTACATTTTGCACGCTGACGATATGGTAAAAGCGTAAGGAAAAGGAGGACATCAGACTATGAGATTAGCAAACGGAATCGTGATTGACAAGGAAGCAACATTCGGGGCATTGAAATTTTCTGCCCTCCGCCGTGAGGTTCACCTCCAGAATGAAGACGGCTCGGTATCAGAAGAAATCAAGGAGCGTACCTATGACTTAAAATCCAGAGGACAGGGGCGTATGATTCAGGTTTCCATCCCTGCCAGCGTGCCGTTAAAGGAGCTCGATTACAACGCAGAGGTGGAACTTATCAATCCAGTGGCAGATACTGTGGCAACGGCTACCTTTCAGGGAGCAGAGGTGGACTGGTACATCAAGGCAGAGGATATTGTCCTGAAAAAAGGGGCTGCCATGAATCCCCAGACACCGAAGAAAGACGCTCCCCCTGCAAAATAACAGCTAAATAAGAGAAAAGCGAAAGGAGGATTGTTCCCATGAAGCAGCTTTTTCCCCGTGGAAAACGTATCCGCCCCACGGATAAAGACCTTGTGTCCCATACTGCCCTTGCCGCCCTGTTCCCTGTCTTCCTGCTGGTTGTCCTGCTGTTTCATACAGGGCAGATTGCCGGAGCCAACTGGCAGGAAGTGTCCCTCTCCCAGATAATACAGGATGTAAACATCCCTTACCTGTTATTCAGTATGGGCGTGGCAGGAATGGTGTGCCTTACAGCAGTTCTTCTGTTCTGGCGATACCGCAGGGATGAAGTAAAGCAGCTCATCCACCGCCAAAAACTGGCAAGGATGGTGTTGGAAAACAAGTGGTATGAATCAGAGCAGAGAAAAGAAGACGCTTTTTTCAAGGACTTGTCTTCCAGCCGTTCCAAAGAAACCATCACTTACTTTCCCAAAATCTACTACCGTATGAAACAGGGCTTGCTCCATATCCGTGTGGAAATCACTTTGGGGAAATATCAGGAACAGCTCTTAAACTTGGAGAGAAAGCTGGAAAGCGGCTTGTACTGTGAGCTGACGGATAAGGAATTAAAGGATTCCTATGTGGAGTACACCCTACTCTATGATACCATTGCCAACCGTATCTCCATTGAAGACGTACAGGCAAAGGACGGCAGGCTCCGGCTCATGGAAAATGTCTGGTGGGAGTATGATAAGCTCCCCCATATGCTCATTGCCGGAGGAACCGGCGGCGGAAAGACCTACTTCATCCTGACCCTCATTGAAGCCCTGCTCCGCACTAACGCCGTCCTGTTCGTGTTAGACCCAAAGAACGCTGACCTTGCGGATTTACAGGCGGTTATGCCGGATGTGTACTACAAAAAGGAAGATATGCTCGCCTGCATTGACCGTTTCTATGAAGAAATGATGAAACGCAGCGAAGACATGAAGCTCATGGAGAATTACCGGACAGGGGAAAATTACGCTTACTTGGGACTTCCGGCACATTTCCTTATCTTTGATGAATATGTGGCATTTATGGAAATGCTCGGCACAAAGGAAAACGCCGCCGTCCTCAACAAGTTAAAACAAATCGTTATGCTTGGGCGGCAGGCTGGCTTCTTCCTGATTCTCGCCTGCCAGCGTCCAGACGCAAAGTATCTGGGGGACGGAATCCGTGACCAGTTCAATTTCCGTGTAGCTCTGGGGCGGATGTCGGAAATGGGCTATGGGATGATGTTCGGGGAAACCACAAAGGACTTCTTCCTCAAGCAGATAAAAGGGCGTGGCTATGTGGATGTGGGAACCAGCGTTATCTCGGAATTTTACACGCCCCTTGTGCCAAAAGGACACGATTTCCTCAAGGAAATAAAAAATCTCATAGACAGCAGGCAGGGAGTGCAGGCGGCGTGCGGAGCAAAAGCCGCAGAAACGGACTGACCTGCTGTTGCTGGTGTGCCGCAAGGCACGCCAGCATGAACCCCTCGTATCTAACAGAGGGGTACAAATCGACAGGCAACAACCAAACAACAGGGCAGAATCCCACGGTACACAAGGGATTTTCCCCTATCCGGCGTGTGTCAACAAGGCTCTGAAAGTTGACATACGCTTTTTTAGACTGGAGGGATTTTCACTGAATGAAGAAACATGGGTACGGGACATCAAAGAGAAACGGGAAGTTTACGGTATCTCACAAAAGAAACTTGCCTTAGCTGCCGGAATCACCCGTCCGTACCTGAGCGATATTGAAACGGGCAAGGCTCACCCATCCGAAGCATTACAGGAAGCCATCACGGAAGCTCTGGAACGCTTCAATCCAGACAATCCCCTTGAAATGCTCTTTGATTATGTTCGGATTCGCTTCCCTACTACGGATGTGAAGTATATCGTGGAAGACGTGCTGCGGCTAAAGCTATCTTACTTTATCCATGAAGACTATGGATTTTACTCTTACACGGAGCATTACTATCTGGGGGATATTTTCGTTCTGGTATCGTCGGAACTGGAAAAAGGGGTGCTGCTGGAACTGAAAGGGCGTGGCTGCCGCCAGTTTGAAAGCTATCTGCTGGCACAGGAACGGAGCTGGTATGAGTTTTTCATGGACGTTCTCATGGAGGACGGCGTGATGAAGCGGCTTGACCTTGCCATCAATGACAAAACGGGAATCCTGAACATTCCCCATCTGACAGAGAAGTGCCGGAATGAGGAATGTATCTCGGTCTTCCGCAGCTTCAAAAGCTACCGCAGCGGCGAACTGGTACGGCGTGAGGAAAAAGAATGTATGGGGAACACCCTGTATATCGGCTCCCTCCAAAGTGAAGTGTACTTCTGCATTTACGAAAAGGACTATGAGCAGTACAAAAAGCATGATATTCCCATTGCGGACGCAGAGGTAAAGAACCGCTTTGAAATCCGGCTGAAAAATGAGCGTGCCTTTTACGCCATCCGTGACCTGTTAGAACATGACAATCCAGAACGGACAGCCTTTCAAATCATCAACCGCTATGTCCGGTTCGTGGACAGGGACGATACAAAGCCCCGTTCAGACTGGCGTATCAGTGAGGAATGGGCGTGGTTTATCGGGGAACACAGGGGCAGCCTGAAACTGACAACCAAACCGGAACCCTATTCCTTTGAACGCACCCTGCACTGGCTCTCCCATCAGGTAGCCCCCACGTTAAAGCTGGCTCTCCGTCTGGATAAGATGAACCACACCCAGATTGTCCATGACATCATCACCCATGCAAGGCTGACGGAGAAGCATGAAAAAATCCTGAAGCAGCAAGCCGCCGCTGCAAAGGAGGTGGTGCTTTAACGGCGGCAATTTTAGAACCTAAGAAATCTTACAGCAAAGAAAGGAGCTTTTATGAATTTCGGACAGAATCTTTACAACTGGTTTTTATCCAACGCCCAGTCCCTTGTGCTGCTGGCAATCGTGGTAATTGGACTGTACCTCGGATTTAAGAGGGAATTTTCCAAACTTATCGGTTTTCTGGTAGTTTCCCTTGTAGCGGTTGGGCTGGTCTTCAATGCGGACGGTGTAAAGGACATCTTACTGGAACTGTTCAATAAGATTATCGGTGCATAGGAAACCCTTGTTACACTTCCGTTATGGAGCAAGCTCTGATTGCTTCATGGCGGAAGTCCACTAGGGGCTTGGGGAGCGTAACTCCCCAAAAGGAGCATGACAGAGAATGGAGGTGACACTGTGGAAGAAATGCGGATTTACATTGCCAACTTAGGCAAATACAATGAGGGCGAACTGGTCGGGGCATGGTTCACGCCGCCTGTAGACTTTGAGGAAGTCAAAGAACGTATCGGTTTGAATGATGAATATAAGGAATACGCCATCCATGACTATGAGCTGCCCTTTGAGATTGACGAATATACCCCCATTGAGGAAATCAACCGCCTGTGTGAAATGGTGGAGGACTTACCGGAATACATTCAGGAGGAACTATCAGAGCTGCAATCCTACTTTGGCAGTATTGAAGAACTCTGTGAGCATGAAGATGATATTATCTGCCATTCCGGCTGTGATGATATGGCGGATGTGGCTCGCTACTATCTGGAAGAAAGCGGACAGCTTGGCGAACTTCCGGCACACTTACAAAACTATATCGACTATGCAGCCTATGGGCGTGACATGGAATTGGAGGGAACCTTTGTTGTCACGAACCACGGCGTATATGAAATCTTACGGTAGACCCGTCTGTATCTCTTTCAGGAAATACAGGCGGATTTTTTTATTCAGGGGCGGCTCTTTTGCTGCCCCCATCTTTTAGAAAGGACGGACAATATGAAGAAAATACGAAGCTATACCAGTATCTGGTCGGTGGAAAAGGTACTCTATTCCATCAATGATTTTAAGCTGCCATTCCCCATCACGTTCACACAGATGGCGTGGTTCGTGGTATCGGTGTTTGCAGTGATGCTCTTAGGGAACCTCCCTCCCCTTTCATTCATTGACGGGGCATTTTTGAAATACTTCGGCGTACCCTTTGCCCTCACTTGGTTCATGTGCCAGAAGACCTTTGACGGGAAGAAGCCTTACGGCTTCCTGAAATCCGTACTGGCATATCTGGTACGCCCGAAACTGACGTATGCAGGAAAGCCCGTGAAGCTGGAAAAGGAATATCCGGCACAGCCCATCACGGCAGTAAGGAGTGATATTTATGGCATATCCGATTAAGTATATCGAAAATAACCTTGTGTTCAACCATGACGGGGAGTGCTTCGCTTACTATGAGCTGCTTCCCTACAACTATTCCTTTTTAAGCCCCGAACAGAAATATCAGGTACACGATTCCTTCCGGCAGCTTATCGCCCAGAACAGGGACGGAAAGATTCACGCCCTGCAAATCAGCACAGAATCCAGCATACGGGCGGCACAGGAACGCTCCAAACAGGAAGTGACAGGCAAGTTAAAGGACGTTGCCTGTGCAAAGATTGACGCACAGACCGAAGACCTGATTTCCATGATAGGGGAAAATCAGGTGGACTACCGTTTTTTTATCGGCTTCAAGCTGCTTGTCAATGAGCAGGAAGTCACCATGAAGCAGTTTCGCAGGGAAGCAAAGACCGCCGTTTCCGATTTCCTCCACGAAGTCAACCACAAGCTCATGGGGGATTTTGTTTCCATGAGCAATGAGGAAATCTGGCGGTTTCAGA
Source organism: Blautia obeum ATCC 29174 (assembly GCF_025147765.1). Lineage (NCBI taxonomy): Bacteria > Bacillati > Bacillota > Clostridia > Lachnospirales > Lachnospiraceae > Blautia > Blautia obeum. Next base: position 952,847 of record NZ_CP102265.1, on the reverse strand, counting down.
AGATGGAAAAACTGCTGGAAAATAAAATCTCACGCCGCTTCAAAGTCCGGCGGCTTGATAAAGACGATTTTGGCTACCTGATTGAGCATTTATACGGGCAGACCGGAACCGCCTACGAAGATTATGAGTATTATCTTCCGAAAAAACGGTTTCAGGAGGAAACGCTGGTGAAATACTATGACCTCATCAAACCCACCCGTTGTCTGATAGAGGAAAACCAACGGTATCTGAAAATCGAACAGGAAGACGGGACAGTATATGCCGCCTACTTTACCATCAACAGCATTGTGGGGGAACTGGACTTCCCATCCTCGGAAATCTTTTACTATCAACAGCAGCAATTCACCTTTCCCATTGATACCTCTATGAATGTGGAGATTGTCACAAACCGGAAAGCCCTCTCCACGGTACGGAACAAGAAAAAAGAGCTGAAAGATTTGGACAACCACGCATGGCAGAATGACAGCGAAACCAGTACAAACGTGGTGGACGCTTTAGACAGCGTGAATGAGCTGGAATCCACCTTAGACCAGAGCAAGGAATCCATGTACAAGCTGTCCTATGTGGTGCGTGTGACGGCTCCCGACTTGGAAGAACTGAAACGCCGCTGCAATGAGGTGAAAGATTTTTATGACGATTTGAACGTGAAGCTGGTTCGCCCATTTGGGGATATGCTGGGGCTGCATGGGGAATTTCTCCCTGCCAGTAAACGGTATCTGAACGATTACATCCAGTATGTCACCAGCGACTTCCTAGCTGGTCTTGGCTTCGGGGCAACCCAGATGTTAGGAGAAACGGAGGGCATTTATATCGGCTACAGCCTTGATACAGGAAGAAACGTGTACTTAAAGCCTGCCCTTGCCAGTCAAGGGGTAAAAGGCTCTGTCACCAACGCCCTTGCTGCCGCTTTTGTCGGCTCCCTCGGCGGTGGAAAATCATTCAGCAACAACATGATTGTCTATTATTCCGTATTGTTTGGGGCACAGGCTCTCATTGTTGACCCGAAAGCAGAACGGGGACGCTGGAAAGAAACCCTGCCGGAAATCGCCCATGAAATCAATATCGTAAACCTGACCTCGGAGGAACAGAACAGGGGCTTACTTGACCCGTATGTAATTATGGAGAACCCAAAGGATTCCGAATCACTGGCAATCGACATCCTGACTTTTTTAACGGGCATTTCCAGCCGTGACGGGGAAAAGTTCCCTGTTCTTCGGAAAGCTATTCGTGCAGTGACAAACAGTGAGGAACGGGGGCTTTTCAAAGTGATTGAGGAACTTCGGGCGGAGGGAACCACCATCAGCACCAGCATAGCCGACCATATCGAATCCTTTACGGACTATGACTTTGCACACCTGCTCTTTTCGGATGGGGATGTCACACAGTCCATCAGCCTTGAAAAGCAGCTCAACATCATTCAAGTGGCGGATTTGGTGCTGCCGGATAAGGAAACCTCGTTTGAAGAATACACCACAATGGAGCTGCTTTCCGTGGCAATGCTCATTGTAATCAGCACCTTTGCCCTCGACTTCATCCATACAGACCGCAGCGTATTTAAGATTGTGGATTTGGACGAAGCATGGAGCTTTTTACAGGTAGCACAGGGCAAAACCCTCTCCATGAAGCTGGTTCGTGCCGGACGTGCCATGAACGCAGGCGTTTACTTTGTCACCCAGAACACAGACGATTTGCTGGATGAAAAGCTGAAAAACAATCTGGGCTTGAAGTTTGCGTTCCGCTCCACGGACATCAACGAAATCAAGAAGACCCTCGCCTTTTTCGGGGTGGATTCCGAAGACGAAAACAACCAGAAGCGGCTCCGTGACTTGGAAAACGGACAGTGCCTTATCAGTGATTTGTACGGGCGTGTGGGGGTAATACAGTTCCATCCTATCTTTGAAGACCTGTTCCATGCCTTTGACACCAGACCGCCTGTTAGAAAAGAGGTGGAATGATGGTGATACATAGAACTTCCAACCGACAGCAATTCACAGTTCCTTATCACACAAAAAAGGGCTTGTCTTGGAAAATGGCAGGAAAAGTGATTGGCAGGGTGCTTCTGGCACTCCTGCTCATCCTCCTGCTGCTTGCAGTCTTCGGCACAGCCGCCCACGCTGCCGGACTGGTGGATGATACGGTGGACGCTGCCAACGAATACAGCAAATACCCTCTGGACAACTACCAGCTTGATTTTTATGTGGACAGCGGATGGGACTGGCTCCCGTGGAACTGGCTGGACGGTATCGGAAAACAGGTGATGTACGGGCTGTATGCCATTACAAATTTTATCTGGACAATCAGCCTGTACCTTTCCAACGCCACGGGGTATCTGATTCAGGAAGCCTACTCGCTGGACTTCATTTCCTCTACGGCGGATTCTATCGGAAAAAATATGCAGACCCTTGCAGGCGTTACCACAGGCGGCTTGTCCTCGGAGGGATTTTATATCGGGTTCCTGCTGATTCTCATTCTGGTGGTGGGGATTTACGTTGCCTACACAGGGCTTATCAAACGGGAAACCACAAAAGCCATCCATGCTGTTGTCAATTTCGTGGTGGTGTTCGTGCTGTCCGCTGCCTTTATCGCCTATGCCCCTGATTATATCGGGAAAATCAATGAATTTTCCGCAGACATCAGCAATGCCAGCCTGACCCTTGGTACAAAGATTGTGCTGCCGAACTCGGAAAGTCAAGGAAAAGACAGCGTGGATTTGATACGGGACAGCCTGTTTTCCATTCAGGTCAAGCAGCCGTGGCTCCTGCTGCAATACGGCAACTCGGATGTGGAAAGCATTGGGTCTGACCGTGTGGAAAGCCTGCTATCAACCAGCCCAGACGAAAACAACGGGCAGGACAGGGAAGAAATCGTGGTGGAGGAAATCGAAGACAGGGAAAACACCAACCTTACCATCACAAAGACCATCAACCGCTTGGGAACCGTCTTCTTCCTATTTATCTTTAATATCGGTATCTCCATTTTTGTATTCCTGCTCACAGGGATAATGATTTTCTCACAGGTGCTTTTTATCATCTACGCCATGTTCCTGCCTGTGAGCTTCCTCCTCAGCATGGTTCCCTCTTTTGAGGGGATGTCAAAGCGTGCCATTACGAAACTGTTCAACACCATCCTTACCAGAGCCGGAATCACCCTGATTATCACGGTAGCGTTCAGTATTTCCACTATGCTCTACAACCTGTCTGGGGAATATCCGTTCTTCCTGACGGCGTTTTTGCAGATAGTGACCTTTGCCGGAATTTATTTCAAGCTGGGGGATTTGATGGGGATGTTCTCCTTACAGAGTGGGGATTCCCAAAGCATGGGGAGCCGTATCATGCGAAGACCCCGTATGCTCATGCACGCCCATATGCACCGTTTACAGCATAAGTTAGGACGTTCTGTGGCGGCTCTTGGGGCTGGAACGGCTGCATACCACGCAGGGAAACAGGCTGGCTCAGACCAGAGAACTGCTTCCCACTCCGGCTCTTCCAAACGGACACAGGCAGACCACAGCAGACCAGACGGGCAGGCAGCACCGGAAAAGGAATCCGCATGGAAACGGGCTGGCTCTGCGGTAGGTGCGGTGGCAGATGCCAAAGATAAGATAGCCGATACTGCCGGACAGCTTCGGGAGCAGGCAAAGGATTTGCCTGTCAATGCAAAGTACGCCCTTTACCACGGGAAAACACAGGTATCAGAGGGAGTACGGGATTTTACTTCCAGCGTGACCCAGACCCGAACTGCCAGAACCGAACAGCGGAACGCACAGGCAGAAAGCCGCAGACAGACCATTGCAGAACGCAGGGCGGAACTGGAACAGGCAAAACAGCCGCAAATGACAGCTTCCGAATCCCCCAAAGGGGCGGCTCCTGTCCATGAACGCCCTGTTACTGCAAAGCAGACAGAAGATTTCCGAAATCGTGCAGATACCGCTCATACAGAAAAACCAGCCATGCAGCCAGCTTCCCCATCCATCAGGGAACGGGGACAGGTTCCTTATGGGGGAACTGTGGCAGAACGGTCTTCGGTTCCGGTGGTAAAGGCTGCTTCCATCCACCATGAACAGACACCGCCTGTAAGGGCAGAACGCCAGATAGTCCCTCCGGCTTCCCCAGACAAACCAGATGAAAGACAAAAGGTGGCTCCCACTGTTACACCGACTGCTCCCCGTCCGGCAAGACCTGTCCAAAATGATACGGCTCCTGTGATACCGGAAAGAAAACGGATTACCCCTGCGGTAAAAGAATCTAACTTTACCATCCGGCGTACCACCGCCAGAAAGGAGTGGACAAAAACGGTAACAGCGGCTTCCAAACAGAAGAAAGGGGAGAAACCATGAAGTTAAGACACCTTTTCTTCGCCTGTTCCGGCGTGTTTGTGATGATGTTCTCCCTGCTCCTTTTGGTGGTGATTGTCTTCTCGGATGAGGAAGACGGAGGAAGCGGCGGAAACCTTATCTATGGGGGCGTGAGCGTATCACAGGAAGTCCTCGCCCATAAGCCTATGCTGGAAAAGTATGCAAGGGAATATGGCATAGAGGAATACTTAAATGTGCTGCTCGCCATCATTCAGGTGGAATCTGGCGGCACGCTGGAAGACGTTATGCAGTCCTCGGAATCTCTGGGGCTTCCCCCAAACTCCCTTAGTACAGAGGAATCCATCAAGCAGGGCTGCAAATATTTTTCGGAATTGCTCGCAGCGGCAGAAACAAAGGGCTGTGATTTAAACAGTGTGATTCAGTCCTACAACTACGGCGGCGGTTTCCTAGACTATGTGGCAGGACGTGGAAAAAAATACACCTTTGAACTGGCAGAGAGCTTCGCAAGAGAAAAATCCAGCGGAAAGAAAGTCACCTACACCAACCCTGTTGCGGTAGAGAAAAACGGGGGCTGGCGGTATTCCTACGGAAATATGTTCTATGTCCTCTTGGTATCGCAATACCTGACCGTGGCACAGTTTGATGATGAAACGGTACAGGCTATCATGGAGGAAGCCTTAAAGTATGAGGGCTGGACGTATGTGTACGGGGGCGATTCCCCCTCCACTTCCTTTGACTGTTCTGGACTGGTGCAGTGGTGCTATGGCAAGGCAGGAATCGCCCTGCCACGGACAGCACAGGAACAGTACAATGTGACGCAGCATATCCCCCTGTCCGAAGCAAAAGCAGGGGATTTGGTCTTTTTCCACTCCACCTACAACGCCGGAACCTACATCACCCATGTGGGGCTGTATGTGGGAAATAACCGGATGTACCATGCCGGAAATCCCATTGGCTACGCAGACCTGACAGGCTCTTACTGGCAACAGCACCTTGCCGGAGCCGGACGAATCAAACAATAAGAAAGGATGAACCGATATGATTCAGATTAGAAAAGAGGAACACCAGAAAAAGCAGAAAGAAAAGAAACTGAAAGTTTACAAAGTCAATACCCACAAAAAAACTGTGATTGCCCTGTGGGTGCTGCTGGCGGTGAGCTTCCTGTTTGCCGTCTATAAGAATTTCACGGCGATAGACATTCATACTGTCCATGAAACCAAAGTAATTGAGGAACAAATCCTCGACACTCACAAGATAGAGAATTTTGTGAAGAATTTCGCAGAAGTCTACTATTCATGGGAACAGTCCGCCGCTTCCATTGATAACCGGACAAATGCTTTAAAAGGGTATCTCACCGGAGAACTGCAAGCCCTGAATGTAGATACTGTCCGAAAGGACATCCCCGTATCGTCTGCCCTGACTGACTTCCAGATATGGGAAATCACAGAAGAAAAGGAGCAGCATTATCAAGTGACCTATACAGTGGAACAGCGTATCACAGAGGGAGAATCCGGTAAAACTGTCCGTTCCGCCTATCAGGTGACAGTCTATGTGGACGGCTCTGGAAACCTGACGATTATCCAGAACCCTACCATCACCAGCGTTCCCGTAAAATCCGGCTATACGCCAAAAGCGGTACAAAGTGACGGTACGGTGGATTCCATCACCACAGAGGAAATCAACGAATTTCTCACTACCTTTTTCAAGCTGTACCCTACGGCAACCGCAAAGGAGCTGACCTATTATGTGAATGAGGGCGTGCTGAAACCTGTGGGAAAAGAGTATATTTTCTCAGAACTGGTGAATCCAGTCTACAATCGAAGCGGAAATCAGGTGACAGCTTCCCTTGCAGTGAAATATCTGGATAACCAGACCATGACAACTCAGGTATCACAGTTTGACCTTGTGCTGGAAAAGAACGGGGAAAACTGGAAGATTGTGAAATGATTATATATTCCAATAGTAAACAGATGACTTTTTATCATCTGTTTACCATTGGATGTGAGATAAATTCTTGTTTTAATTCCTAAATCTTTCTATAATAAAATTAAATTATCAATCTAATTTCATATTCTTTTCATATAAATGCTGTACAGTAAAAATGGAGGTGAATATATGGCTAAAATATTGATTGTCGAAGATGATAAAAGAACAAATATGGCTATTTGTGAATATTTAAAACCAACCGGACATAACATTGTTTCTGCTTATGATGGTGAGGAAGCATTGCAATTATTTCATAGTACAACAATAGATTTAATTGTTTTAGATATTATGCTTCCACGATTAACCGGAATTGCTGTTTTACATGAAATAAGAAAAAGCAGTCTTATACCTGTACTTATGCTCACAGCGATTGAGGATGAATATACGCAATCACAAAGTTTTGATGAATTAGCAGATGATTATGTAACAAAACCTTTTTCTATGGTATTGCTTGGAAAAAGAATCACCGCTCTTTTACGCCGCTGTGGACAAATGCAGTCTATAGACACTATTACTTTCGGGGATGTTACTGTCAATTTTTCTGGATATACAGCCCATGATAAAAATGGAAGAATTGACATTACTCCAAAAGAAATAGAATTATTAAAACTTCTTATAGAACACAAAGGACTGGTTTTGACCCGTTCACAAATTCTTGACGAACTATGGGGATATGATTACCCTATTATCGACCGGACAATAGACACTTATATTAAAAATTTGAGAAAAAAATTACGTCTTAATTGTATTGTAACAGTAAAAGGAATCGGCTATAAGTATGAGGTGGTGGAATGAAACGATTAAAAATATTGCCTAAAATTTTTTTATATACATTCAGCATTATGGTATTTATTATAATTGCAGCTCATCTGATTTTATATTTACTTGCCCCACGAATTGCTATAGATTACACTCCATCAGTAATATCAAATCAAAGTGAATATGTATTAGATGGCAGTATCGACCCTTTGCAGTTTGTATCACAGGCAATTTGGCAGGCGTTACCATTTTCTGTTTTTTGTTGTATTATTCTTTGTGCAATATGTTCCTATTTTTTTTCAAAAAGTATTACAACACCAATTCGGAAAATTTCAAGTGTGACAAAACAAATGTCTAAAATGGATAAATCTGCTGTTTGTATAGTATCTTCTCAAGATGAAGTGAGAGAATTGGCTGATAATATCAATCAATTATATTATCGTCTATTTACAACTATTAAAAATCTTGAAGCAGAAAAGGAAAAGGTTAAAGAAAGTGAACAGGCAAAAATTGATTTTTTAAGAGCAGCGTCACATGAATTAAAAACCCCAGTAACCGCTTTAAATGCAACCTTGGAAAACATGATTTTAGGAGTGGGAAGTTATTGTGATTATTCCACATATCTTCCTGAATGTAAGGATATAGTAGAACAGCTTGCAACCATGATTCATGAAATTTTAGAAACTTCCAAAATAAATATGGAAACTACTCAGGAAGATTCTACGAAATGTAATTTATCAGACTTAATTTTGAATGTATGTGAACCATATAAACTGATTGCTGCGACTCATGGTATCAATTTAAAGTTAGATATTCCTCAAGAATACAGGATAATGATTCCACAAAAGCAATTTAGTCGGGCATTTTCTAATATTATTGCAAATGCTGTCACCTATACTCCAAATGAGGGGAGTGTTTTTGTCTGTTTAAAAGAACATACTTTAACGGTAGAAAATGAATGTATTCCGATTGATAAACAACAATTAGCACATATATTTGAACCATTTTACCGTCCTGATTTTTCTCGCAATAGTGATAGCGGTGGAAATGGATTAGGACTTTACATTGTCTCAACTATTTTTTCATCACTTCATATTTCATATGAATTTTTACCAACAGAATCACAAAAAGGGATGTGTTTCTCTATCCTCCTGCCAAAAGCTCTCTAATTTCAGAGGGCTTTTTTTCGCCCTAAATTCTATATTCATTTCATATGCATTCCATATTGAACATTTATGATATTCCTGTATTCAAAATAAAAAATCAGGAGGTATAAAAAATCATGAACTTTATGAAGAGAGCATTTCTATATGTTTCACGCAAAAGAGGAAAGAGTATTTTGCTTTTTTTCATCCTTTTAATTCTGTCAACTTTTGTTCTAACGGGACTAAGTATTGGAAGTGCGTCAAAACAAGCTCAAAAAAATTTAAGACAAAATATCGGCGGTTCTTTCAATATTGATGTCAATTATTCAGATTCAAATCCATATTATCACGAAGAAGAAAGTGAGAATGAAGATGGGTCTTCCGACCTTTTAATGTACTCGACTGAACAGGTGACATCAAAAATGGTAGAAAACATTCGGAATATTTCCGGTGTTAAATTCTGTGATGCAACAACGGAAAGTCTGATAAATTTTGATAAACTTTTACCATTTGCCGGAACTGTTCCATTAGATGAAAGTCTTTCTCATTGTGTAAAAAGCATTGGTGTATGGCGTTCAGAAGAACAAAATTTCTTTACTTCTGGAAAAATCCAACTAATAGAAGGCAGGCATATTTTAGACAATGACATACACAAAGTTATTCTGTGTAAAGACTTAGCAGAAAAAAACAACTTAAATTTAGGTGATTCCTTAATTGTAACAAATGAGAACGGAAAGCAGCTATCTTTTGAAATTATTGGATTGTTTCATGCACAAAAACTTGAAAAAGTTGGAGAATCAATCCCAACATATGATAAGATACAAAACTTAATTTTTACAGATATAGAATCTATTGTCGAACTTGAAAATAGTGTTGCAGTGCAAGGGTTTGATACAGTAAAAGTTACCGTAAATGACCCTAAAGATATTGAAAAAATTATAGAGCAAGTAAAACATTTCCCTGATTATGAAGAAAATGTTTATAACATTTATGCTAATGATGAGGTTTACAAAAACACAGCAATTTCTTTAGAGAATTTAGATAAGTTAGTTATCGGCTTATTACTTGTAATCATTATCGCAAGCGTTATTGTTCTTTCACTTATTCTCACACTTTGGGGAAAAGAGAGAATACATGAAACAGGCGTTTTGCTCTCCATTGGAATAAAAAAATCCAGCATATTAGGACAATACCTTATTGAAGTTTTAATGATAGCAATTTTAGCTTTTACCTTATCTTTTGTTACAAGCAATATGATTTCTGGAAATATCGCAAATACCCTTTTGCAACAAAATACAAAAAATGAAAAACAGCAGCTTTCAACACAAGAAGACCATACAGAAATGAAAAGTCTGGATTTTAGCGTTTCAGAAGATTCAGAATCCGCTACTCCTGATATTAAGGTAGAAATTACTTTGCCCGATATATTGCAATTATACACAATCGGTTTTTCTATCATTTTTATTTCAGTAACTATATCTTCGATTAGTGTTATGCGTTTAAAACCACGGGAAATTTTAGCCCGTATGAGTTAAGGAGGAACAAATGTCAATTTTTAAGTGTAATCATGTATCATACTCTTATGATAAAAATACAAACGTGCTGAAAGATATTACCTTTTCATTTGAACTAGGAAAAGTATATGCGATTTTAGGTTCATCTGGTTCCGGAAAAACAACATTACTTTCACTACTAGGGGGACTTGATATACCAACTACCGGAACTATTTTATACGAAAATGAAGATATTAAAAAAATAGGATTGGAATCTCATAGACAAAATCATGTTTCTCTTATATTTCAAAATTATAATTTGATTGATTATATGACGCCGATTGAAAATGCAACTTTGGCAACAAAGAAAGATGTTGATGTGGTTCCTCTTTTAAAACGTCTGGGACTTTCTGATAAAGAACTAAAACGAACAATTTTAAAATTGTCTGGTGGGCAACAACAACGTGTAGCAATCGCACGTTCCTTAGCTACTGATGTCCCTATTATACTGGCAGATGAGCCTACAGGAAATCTTGATGAAATAACTGCCGCTGAAATCACACAAATATTACAGGAAACTGCCCACAAATTGAATAAATGTGTCATTATTGTTACTCATTCTAAAGATGTTGCTCAAAAAGCTGATGCTGTGTTAGAACTCAAACAAGGAATATTAAGGCAGGTGAAAAAATGAAAAAATTGATTATACTAATAATTTGTTTATTACTTTCTACTTTTGTGTTTAGTGGATGTGTAAACAGAACAGAAGAAAGTGAATCTGAAAAAGTTTCTTACGATTACGAAATTTCGGGGCAGGAGGATATGTCAAATATAGAAATTGTGCCAGAAAATGAAAAGTAAGCCAACGGAAGAATTATTCTTCCATTCGCTTATATTTCATAATACCATCCGCAACGCTTTCCATGATAACAAGGTCTGCGTCTGTAAAATTGTCAATTTTGCTTTCAAGCTGTCTTCGTCTGCTGCTTTTTACCAGACTATCAGAGGATAAAAAGAACTCATCCACTGATACATTCAGCAGAGATACAAGGTCGTAAAGCACCTGTAAACTTGGGTGCTGCCCTTTATTCTCAATATTGGTTAAATAGCGTGGGTCAATTTCAATCATTGCTCCCACCTGTTCACGGGTCAATCCCTGTTTTTTACGGGCTTCTTTTATGGCAAGCCCAAACGCCCTGAAATCATATTTATCTTCTTTTTTACGCATAATACACCACCTCTATACATTTTACTGTTCCTGTTATAATAGTGACAGGTATAGAAAAACGTATTATACAGTTGTACAGTTCCTATTATGCGTACCAAAGATAAAACTATGCTGCTGAAACGGAAAAAAAAAACCGTTATTTGGCAGCATACTTTCCCTGCGTCAAAAATTACATCATCATTTCCAGACGACGGTTTAACAAAAGCCGCCGTCTTTTTTGCCTGAAATGCAGATGATTTTTAAAGTCCACTACTTGATACAGAAAGCGGCTTACAGGAGGAAGCCGCTATGCAAAATATTTTCTTAAATATATCTACATTCGGTAAGCCGTTAAAAAAAGCCATCCGCCTACACTAGAAAAGTCTGACCCTCAATGTGGTTTTTCAGAATACATAGAAAGAACTATCGAAGCACACAAGCAGAAATATCGTCTGTTTGCGTGCTTTTTTAGTTGGAAGAAAAAGTTTTTAAATTTTTCTTCTCAAAACGCAACTGAACCCCCTGTCCTGTCGGGACTAAGAGCGAAAAGGGGGAAAGAAGCAGAAATTCCTATCAACTCGCTCCCTTTCAAGGCTGGAAAGGGGGTGAGCAATGATGAAGCCATCTGAATTTCAGACAACCATAGAGAACCAGTTTGATTACATCTGTAAAGTCGCTATGGAGGATGAACGCAAAGACTATCTTAAAGCGTTGTACAGACAGTGTAAAAGGGAAACACTGTTCTGTGATATGGACGATTATACCGTTAATCTGTTTTCTTCCGAAGACACCTATCCATCCCACTTCCATACTTTTGAAATGGATGGATTTACTGTCCGTATTGAAAACAGCCTGTTAGCAGAAGCGTTGGAAAATCTGGATGGAAAGAAACGTGATGTTATCCTGAGATATTATTTTCTTGGATTTGACGATACGGAAATTTCAAAAATTCTGGAAGTCAACCGTTCTACCATCCAGAGAAGAAGACACGCCGGACTGGAATTTATCAAAAAATTTATGGAGGACGAAGCATGACAGCAAAGCACCCTATGATTCCGTTTCCTGTGATTGTAAGGGCTGCGGACGGCGATATTGAAGCAATCAACCAGATTGTACGCCATTACAGCGGTTTTATTGCCAGCCGTTCCATGCGTCCCATGAAAGACGAATATGGGAATACCCACATGGTTGTAGATGAAACCCTACGCCGCCGGATGGAAACACGTCTGATTGCAAAGATTTTATCTTTTGAAATCAGGGAACCAAACTAAAAATAATGCTCGCCTGTGGAAGCGTGGACAAGCCCATGCTTCCCAGACAGGGCTTGCCAGTCTATTAAAGTGCATTATCACCAGTGCATTTTAACAGGCTGACAAAGCCGGATTGTTCCTTGAAAAAGAAAGCGTCTAATCAACGCAGCATAAAGCAGCCGAATACGTTTCGATAGAAAGAGAGCCGTTGGGCTGGCACGCCGTGACCCACCAAAGGAGGGATGAAACCGGATAGCGATTCCTGCCAGCGTTCCATAAGCAGCTTACCGCAAAAGCTGCCGCCATGACCTTTCTATTGTGATAATGATACTTCCGTACAGCCTTAGTCCGTGTGATGATGTAGCACCGCTGGCAAAGGGTACGGCTGGATGAGAACCATGCAGGGGTGAGATTCCCATGAGCTTTAGCGAAAGCTGTTCGGTTTGCTAAGGATGATTCTTTCATAATGAACAAGCATTTTTGCATAGTCTGTAAACATAATAAAGACTGTGAGGTGGAATTATGCCAAAAGAAGCAGAAATTTCCTGCAAAAATGTATTTAAGTGTGAAGATAAGTCGGCATTAAAAAAAGAGTTCAATCAAAAATGGATAGAACTTATCAATCAATTAGAAAAATCCAAAGGGCAGGTATTACCTGTAAAATGATAGACAAACATTTCCCAACACGGTATAATAAGTGTAGGTGGAATGTTTGTTTTATCTTCTCTTTAAGGGAGATAAAATATGATGAACACAAAGTCAAAAGTTGCTATTTATTGCCGCTTATCAGAAGAAGATAGAAACAAACAACATGAAACTGATGATAGTAACAGTATTCAAAATCAAAAATCCATGCTGATTCAATATGTATTGGAACAAGGCTGGGAAGTCTACAATATATACAGTGATGACGATTATACTGGTTCAGATAGACGAAGACCAGAATTTAACAAACTGTTAAATGACGCTGAACACCGAAAATTTGATATTATCCTCTGTAAAACACAATCCAGATTTACCAGAGAGTTAGAGTTGGTAGAAAAATACATACACGGATTGTTTCCTATGTGGGGGATTCGTTTTATCAGTATTGTAGATAATGCAGATACCGCTAATAAAGGAAACAAAAAATCAAGACAAATCAATGGTCTGGTTAATGAGTGGTATTTAGAGGATATGTCGGAAAACATCCGCAGCGTATTGACTGACCGCCGGAAGAATGGATTTCATATTGGTGCATTTGCTCTTTATGGTTATAAAAAAGACCCTGAGCAAAAGGGACACCTGATTATTGACGAAGAAGCTGCTGCTGTTGTAAGAGAAGTTTTCACTTTATTTTCACAGGGATATGGCAAAACAGCGATTGCCCGTATGCTGAATGACCGTGGGATTCCAAACCCTACGGAATATAAACGGCTTCATGGTTTACGATATAAGCAGCCTACCAGAAAAAATAGTACCTTATGGAAATATTTTGCTATCTCTGATATGCTGACAAATGAAATTTATATCGGAAATATGGTTCAAGGAAAATACGGCAGTGTTTCGTATAAGACAAAACAAAATAAGCCCAGACCTAAAGAGGAATGGTATAGAGTAGAGGGAACACACGAACCGATTATTGACCGTGAACTTTGGGATAAAGTACAATCTATGGTAGCTGAAAAAGCAAAACCATTTACAGTAGGAACCATAGGGCTGTTTGCCAGAAAAGCTCGCTGCATGAACTGTGGCTATACCATGCGTTCTAATAAGCAGACAGATGGAAGACATTATTTACAATGTTCAAATCGCCATGTTGCAAAGGACGCTTGCATAGGTTCATTTATTTCTGTGAAGAAGTTGGAGCAGGCAGTTATTTCTGAACTGAACAAGTTATCACAAGAATATCTTGATAAAGATGAATTGGAACAGAACGTGGAATTTCACTCCAACGTAAAGGAGAAAAAAACTTCTTTAGAAACACAACTTATTACCTATCAAAAAAAGATTGAAGAAGACGCAAAGGTAATCAGAGAACTTTATCTTGATAAAGTAAAAGGGATTCTTTCCGAAAATGATTTCCTGAATTTGTCAAAAGATTTCACGAATGACAGAGAACGGCTTGAAAAGCTGGTGATTGAAACGCAAAAACAGCTTGATGTAATTGAGAGAAAAATCCAGACAGGCGATAATCGCCGCCAGCTTATTGAGCAATACACAAATCTTGAACATTTAGACAGAGAAACCGTTGAAACTCTAATTGATTACATATTAGTAGGAAAACGGATTCCAGGGACAAGAAATGTCCCGATTGAAATACATTGGAATTTCTAAGTTCTGTAAAATCTGGTGTCTAGCACACCAGATTATATAGAACTTCTACTTAACACTTCTATGTTGCACATACGCAGTCGTACCATCCGCAGCAAGGTCTTCAAACAAATCTGTGATCGGATCACCTTTACTCTGGAATTCACATGCATTGAAAGGAACTCCACCGGCTGCCTGTGGCCATACACCTACTGTGTGATCAATATAATATGGCCCAAAACCACTTTTTTCAATTTCTTCCATAGAGAGATCTTTTGTCAGCTGATGAACGATCGTGGAAACCATTTCCAGGTGTGCCAGTTCCTCAGTGCCAATATCATTCAGCACTGCCATGGCCATGCGATTTGGCATAGTAAAACGCTGAGAAAGATAACGCATAGATGCTCCGATCTCGCCATCCGGGCCACCAGACTTCAATACCCTATAATACCAAAAATTGACATTTTTCAGATGATACAATATTCTCGGCAGATGGGTACCTGCCGGGAGTTTTTTAGATCGCGATCAGATCTTTCCAGGTCTTTTCACCTGCTATTCCATCTGCTTCCAGGACTCCTTTTCTGGACTTCTGGTAAGTCTTGAGCGCGTAGATCGTATTTTCATCTGCTTTTCTAGAAAGTGTCAGGGTTTTTCCATTCTTTCCTTTGAATCCTCTGGCAATCAGGATCTCCTGCAGTAAGAGGACGGATGTTCCTGTGCTTCCTAATTTAACAAGTTTTGGTTCAAACATGTAACCATCTCCTTTCGTGGTAGTTGAAGTGTTGGTCGCTGTATTACTTGATGTGTTAGTTGATGCACTTCCCATGTAAACTGCAGTCTTCTTTACGAATCCCGGCCAGAGCCCTTCGTCAAGGATCCTACGCGGGCAATGTTTCCTGGATGCATCATAGTGACGTTTCAGATGATCAGTTGACCAGCCATACTGTTTCAGAAGGTATGCTGCCAGCTGTTCAGCTTTGTCCACTGCTTTGTAGTAATCTGTTTCCGGATTTACGCAAATCTCAATATTGATAGAGTTCCGGTTCGTGATTCCGTATTTTCCTTTTCCGTCTCCTACAGCCCAGGCGCCATCACTATGTTCTAATGTCTGATAGATACTTTCAGAATCTACATAATAATGGACTGTACCGGCAAGGTTTCCATTCTTCATGGCAAGAGCATGTGCTCTGGCATTCGCTCCTTTGCTCCAGTTGTCGGTTTCGTGAATCACAACATAGGCAGGTTTGTTCTGACCGATATAGCAGTTCTTTTTGCTGATCATCTTCTTGATGTTTACTTTCACTGTGTTCTCCTTTCCTGATGTGGATGTTCCGGAATTCATAGTCAGAATACTATTCAGAATTGTGATAATCTTCTTTCCATAGTCCTTTCCGGCAGCCCATCCATAATGTTGTGGATTTTCCTGGATGCCGAGATATTCCACATACTCTGCACATCCCCTGGTCACATATGTGTATCGTGGATCTACAACAGTCTGTTTCAGACGGCTGGTAGATGCGTATGCCTGCAGGTGCTGGATCTGTGCCCGGATGCCTTCGGCTGGGGTCTTGAAACTGTTGCCTTTTACTCCATTCTTGGTCACTCCCATTCCACAGAAATTATTCTGGTCCAGGGTAACTGCTGACTCTGAGAATGTGAAGTTGCCTGTTTCCAGACAGCTCTGAGCAAAGGCAATGTCACCTCTTACTCCCTCGATTGCTCCTTCAGAAATGTACAACGGAATCATCTTGATAACCGAATCGGGCGCCTTTGGATTAACTTTTTTGATATAGGTCTGCATCTGCGTTACGGTAGCTGCAGCCTGTCCCATAATCTTTAGCATTTGTATTCCTCCACTAAAAAGAGGACGATCACTCGCCCTCTGAATCTTTATATTTCGTTCTATCCCAGATACTCTTGACTTTTTCCCAACCGCCTGTTGCCACTAAATAAACTACGAATGCGGCAATAAAAGAAGCAAATATATAATACCAGGTGATTACCATCTTATAATATGTACATAAGATGATCAAAGCTACCGGGCACAGGATCAGCGATGTGACCAGTGCCACGATACTTGTTGGAATCTTATTGAGTCCCGGCATTTCCTTGATTACCTGCACGATGATCGACACCAGAAATGCAAGCACTCCGATCAGTGCCAGTCCATAGGTTACATACTGCATCATTACGTTAATATCCATATTCATTCTCCTTTTCGCTTGATATGCAATTCTTCAATTTCCTGTTTCATTTTTGTTACCATCCCGTTCCCGCCCAGTGCATGATATGCATCATACATCTCACAGAAATTCTGATATGCATATGATGGGATGTCACCCAGCTGCATATATTTCGCATGATACTCGATCAGCTGTGTACGGAGCAGGAGCATTGTACCTTTACTGTTGGCATCCCTGTCTTTTTTCTGATTCTTCAAAAGCCATACAATATATCCCAACAGGGCCGGTAATACAATAGTATATGTCTGCATGAGTATTTCTTTCACTTTTTCACACTTTCTCCGGTTGCGCCGGCGCAATTTTAAGTAAAATAAATAGAGCCTCACGGCTCCGCTCTGATTCTCTCCATATATTGTCCTCAAATTCGTTCTTTTGTCTGATCTTCTATTGCTTTTACGTGATTAAGCATATCACCTACAGCATAAAATGTTGGTGCTTTTACATTTCTTTTTACAATAGCACCATTGTCATCTACCTCGTTATAAGTAGTAGTAATGGAATATTCTCCACCCTGATTGATGATGCTGATAATCTTAATTACTTTCATTGATCAATTCCTCCATTTCTTTGTCGTAGTCTTCGACAATCGTGTCGATAATAATGTTATAGTCCTTCTGGGCATCTCTGGCATCTTTCTGCGCTGCTTCCTGTACTTCTTTCTCGTCTAGTCGCAAGTGTTCAAAGCTTTTCTGGATACACTTAACCTCCCAGGAAAACTTTAAATTCGGTGTCCCCCTGACTGTAAAATAACTTTCTTCCTTTTCCGCTACCCATATATCACCATCTCCTTCCTTCTGTAGAAATACCTGGTATTCAATTCCGGAATTTATTGTTTCCGAAAATTCCGGATCTATATCAACAATCGCAATTCCTCTATCATTGGTCTTCCCACAGCCAAGATCTCCAAACATTGGTGTCGGAGTTTCGTAGCAGTACAATAGCCGATCAGAGAAATTCTCCGTTCGGGCTACGCGTGATTTGGTTCCACGGACTTCTAGGTTTCCTTGGAGTTTGATTGCATCTTCGCCATCGTCTGAAAAAGAATCATAAAACTGAATACGGGATGAAGACCCTGCACTGATAAGCAATGCAGCGTCTCCTCCAACAATGCCACCATCAACAGTCAAATAGTTTGTCCTTGTCCCATCTGGTGACAATTCAGTTATATGGTCATCATCGTCATCATTGAAATATATTCGGTCATTTGCCGGATCTAAAGTTAATTTCTGATCATTAGATTTTATAATCCCGTCTTTAACTGTCCAACCACCCAGAGTTCCATATGTAGCCACGAATGAACCGTCTGTGAGAATCTGGAAATAATTATTTGCCGTAACCAGTCCATTAAAATTGATTTTGTTTGCACTAATAGAAACCTTTTCAGAAGACTGATTGATTGATGAAATGATTCCATTCTTAGATACTTTAGATTCAATAGAACTCTGAAGGATATTTATCTGGCTATGTGTTGATTCTATGATATCCTGCTTTATCTGAACATTTGTTACATAAAGAACAGATGCGTTAGAAGATGTCACAAATTGAATGGTATGTTTTCCTTTTTTCAGTTTTACATCAACTGAAAATTCTTTCCATTCCTCAGACATTTCCGATGAATAAAATGGTTTGATTGTAGTATCGTCAATTTTTATATTTAGTGCAACCTTTTCAGGACTAGCAGCCTCAAATATTATCGTATTAGATTCATCTGCATCAACCGTATAATCATAATTCATCCAAATTGAATTCCCAGAAACCAGGTAAGCACATGTTTTTCCTAAGTAAGTTATACAAGGTTTTTTGCCGGCATATGCAACCCAGCCAGTAAATGTTTCAAATGTTCCATTTTTACAATAATTAGTACCATATATTTTTTCACGCACATCTAGTTTGATTTGATCAGTCTTCTGGTCAATCATGCTCTTCGTTTGCTCTGTGGTCGAATATCCACTAAGCGTATCAGTCTTAACATAAGTTTCTGATACCGCAGTGCTTAATCCATCTACCTGTGCTTTTACATAAGTTTGCATTGATTTGGTGGTGCTATAGTCATCATTAATTGTTGTAGACAACTGCTGTAGTTCCCCTGAAAATCCATCTACTGCAGATTTATATTCACCGACCTTTGTGTCCAGAGAAGTATATTGTTTACTTACTGCATCATATTTTCCGGTTACATCTGTATACTTCTGATTGAGGCCTTTTACGGTCTGCTCCGTGGATGCCATCCGGCTGTACATGGTCTTGTTGCCGTTCTGCAGTTCTATCAGTTCGCTCTCAGATATCAGAGCACTGATCTTGCCCTGTTCGACTTTGAAGCTTGTTTCCAAGCCTTGAAATCTTTTCAGTGTACCAGATGGAGCAAACAGTGTTATTTCTTTTATAAATCTCAAAGCATTTCCCTCCTTTCGAAAAATGCATAATAAAAGACATCCGATGTGGATGCCCTTTAGCATGAATTTTTCTTTTCTTTATAAAATAGTAAGCCTCAAATTCCTGAATTTTCAGGTAATATAGATTCTTTAAACGGAAGATGCATTGTAGTTGCAACCGCTAAATCTACTGGAACCTTCCCTAAAAATCTTTCTGGAAACAGGTATCTTATAATGTGCGATTCCGTGGTAGGTCCTAATGGGATTATATATGGTATCCAATTGGCTGCTTCATTCGGATCAAGCAACATTGCAGTCCGAAACTCTGGCTTCAATGATAATGGCTCAAAAACATATGGAGACTGGCGATATATATAATAGCAATCTCTTTTTATTAAAAATATAAAATAGTAACCGGTTAAAACCCTTTTATAAAGGTATGATCACCAATGGACTAGTTACTGTTCCTCTTGTTCCGGGACTTTATCTAGTTTCAACGTATCGTAGTGGAGGATACAAGATAAGTTCATTATCTATAGTTAATATTCAGGCACAGGACGGTTCTTTTATCGAAACGCTTGTTAAAGGTGTGGATTACGACAGCACCATTGAAATGAAATATACTGAGAGAAACATTTCATTTCAATATAAGATTAGCTTATCTGGTGAATGTACAATCGTTATATTCAAGTTGGTTTAAAGATTTATGAAATATAAAATAGTAACCGGCTCAGGAGCTCAGAAAACATAACTTCTGGTTCTGATCTTGCTGAAGATGTACTTATAAAATGTGACTATGGAGAAATTAGGTTATTCACAATACAAAGCACAGTAACTATCAATCAAGGTTCTCCGGATGGCAAAGGCGGATTTCTACTTGTATATCAAAGCAAAGCCGGCAGCGAATACAGAATTGTTGTGCTTTTTTCTTACGCTGAAACTATATGGATGAAAATCAAATCTACTACTTGGGGCGAGTGGAAAAAAATACAATTGTCTTAAAACAAAATAGTAAACTGCCTGGTATCCGTCGATGCTGATTCAGAGAATATAAATTTGAGGATCAAAAAAATTTACTATTGGAATAGTGGAAGTAAACTCGTTGCCGTTTGTGAAGATAAAGATGGAAATATAGAAAATAAGTTTATTTAAACCTACTCCTGTTTAGTCTGCGGGAGTGCCTTTCCATTCTCTACCGCCTTCTCTTCCGAAATCTTCTGCAAAAGTGCATACTCAATAAGCTGCCATCTCTGCCAGCTTCGAAAATTCATATGAATCCATCCAGATCAGGCTATGTATCTTCGGAATGATGCCCGTACATTTTCTTCTGATACTGTAACATACATCATGGTCGTATCTGGTTTTTCGTGTCCTGCATAATGCTGGATTTCTTGCAGTGGAATACCTCGATTACCGGCATCGGTCAGCAATGTTCTTCGGAACTTGTGTGGATGAGCATGAATATCAGTCTTCTGTCCGAGTGTCCGGAGCATAGACTGTATAGCCTGCTTGCCTAATCTTGTATGTGGTTGTTTAGAACTCACAAACAATGCCGGATTCGCGTCATTCCTGGATAACAGGTATTTTCTCAGATGATATGCGCATTCATCTGTGAGATACACTTTCCTCTCTTTCTTGCCCTTCTCTCCGTAGATGATAATCTCGTTTCTGTTCCAATCAATATCTCTCCTATCCAACCGTACCACTTCACCAATTCTGGCTGCTGTACTGTATAAAAACTCCATGATTGCGATATCCCTCTGGCACCGTGCAGAGCAACGCAAATGCTCGCGCTCTGCCGGTGTAAAAGGTTTCTTAATCTTCTGTGGTACCTTGATTTTCTTAAGACGCCGCATAGGATTGATGTTGATGTATCCTTCATCCGATATCCATGCAAAGAAGCTGCTCAGATACCGTCTGATCGTATCCATGTACGATATTGATATCTTTCTTGTTTCCTGGTACATTGCCAAATAATACCGAATATCATTGGTTGTGATGTCCTGCAGGCGTTTATTCAATGATGTGATCAATTTGGTCACACATTCTTTGTATCTGTCCAATGTGCCAAGACTGCAGTTCTCGATTCTCTTACTGGCCAGGAATGTGTTCAGGATCTTTTGCCATCGCAGCTCGCTTGTTACAAGCTGCGTGCACTCTTCCTGGATCTCGATTCCGTGGAATTCGATTGCCATTACATTCTCCAACTTCTGCAGTTGTTCATTACTTAGTGTTTCTGCCATCTTTTCCAGTATTTGATTCTGGATCTGGTCAATTTTTGTCATATAAAAAGCACCTCCTACAGTGCTATTTTGCCATGTAAGAGGTACTGTTCACAAACCAATTAAACAGGAGTTCTGGGCCGCATATAGAATATACTTTTGTAGCTTCCAATACACCGTCCATCATATCCATGTTGTCGCAAACGTTTCGTTGTTATGTTCTCCATCATTTTTTTGATCCTTGCTATTTTAAAGAAATTCCTCTTGCACTAACTTCGTTCATTCCTGCCTTACTATAGTTTACCCATACATAATATGTACTGTCTGTGTTATTTATAGGAGGAACGCATGTTACTATAGCAGGATCTCTTTCTGCCTTATCAATTACTGTATTATCTGTGCATTCGGTTTTTGAATTCGTTACAGCAATCTGCGAAGGTTTTGATTGCTGATAACAGGCTTTTATTTGCACAATAAAAATGTTTCCTTTTGGGACGGTAAATTCTAATCCACTGTATACAAACTCTCCGGCTTTTGAAACATTCGCTCTTTTTGATATGTTGATTATTTCTATGGTTTTTTTACTATTTAATTGGTTTAAAGCCGCCAAAAGTGTCATATTTCCCTGATCCAGTGCGAAGGTCTGGGATGTCAAATTTTTGAGGATCTGAGTTGTCAGGTCCTCAAGGGTGATAATCCCGCCTTCATTTGTTGTCGGATCAATAAAAATCAGTTCTTTTCCTTTTGGAATCTCTGTTACTTTGGTCAGTCCATTCGCGTTCTGACCGTCCTGTGGTAATGCCATATTTTTTCTCCTTTCTGGTGTCCGATTCGGACACCTTACGCATCTACATTTACGCACATGGCTTTGTTTCCGATCACGAGAAGCTTATCTCCTACTGTAAGAGCCATCTGCACATATCTGATAAACTGTCCGATTACAACTCCACCGAACATATAATCATCATTGTTTACTGTTACTGAATATCCATACTGAAGGAATGCTTCTCCCTGCTCTGTCCTCCTGCTCCAGGAGAACCATGCTGCCGGATATTCCTTCGTGACTTCTCTGCCGGCTTTGTACAATGCCGCTGATACAGTCGTTGTTCCGTCTCCATTATCCTGGCACTTGGTGTTGTACAGGAGCGTTCCATCGGTCACTCCCTGCAGGTCTGTTGTGGTCTTGGATAATTTCGTCTCAAAGCCTTCCATGCCACTCTTGATCTCAGTTACTTCCTGTGAAGTAGTCTGAATCGCTTCTTTTGCTTCCTGGGCTTTTTGGTCCACCGCCGCAATGTCCTGTGCAAGTCCTGCAGCATCTGATATGATTGATACAGTCTGAGTGTCCAAGAGCTGCACTCCGGAAGAATCGTACAGGGAACACCGGATGATCTGCACATCCGGAGATGATGGTGTGTATACCGTCAACAGTTCAGCGGATGAGGAGCCATACTTGATCTCATAGGTCTTTCCGGAATCCTTTGATTCTTCGATTTGAAATTTTCCGGAATAGCTGCTCACGGATCCATTGTCATTCTTGTAGGCCGAGAACGTCACATTTGTCGGTTCCAGCGTTTTATCATCTTTCTGCTTCCGGATAATCTGAGTACTAACTCGAAGGTCATAACTTAGACCAATCTTTCCGTCTTTTGCCTTGGAGACCGAGAATCGTTTTGTGATCCAGGAGCCCATAGATTTTACAATCAATACTTTACCGCCGATCACAAGTCCCTTTTCACCTACCAGCAGCACCTTTCCTTCTAAGCCGTACAATGCTGAGATATCTACATAACCGCTGTCCGTGGACATAGCAGTTACCTGGTACTTTCTCAGCTGTGGATTCCATGTGCCAGTGATTCCATCTGATGCAGTTGTGTGGATCTCATCGATATGATCAGATACATCCGTATCGCCCAGGAACACTGAGAATACTGTATAACATGAACTGTAGTCTCCGCCGGATCCATCCGTGTAGGTATGGACCACATGAGCATCATTATTTAGTGATGCTGACATTGCGTCCAACGTTGAGATTCCGGATAAGGTTTCCAGTGCTTTCTTGGCTGCGTCTGCCGCCGCAGATGCACTGTCTGATGCAGAGCTTGCCGTGGATTCAATCTCGGTGATGTTCTTGGTCATCTTGGTGTAAGCCTGGTTCAGGCTCTGTCCGGAATCATCCAGCCAGATACGGTTACTCTTGATGACCTGAGTACTATCATTGATTGCTGTGAACAGGCTGTCTATATCCAGCTTGGAAGCGGCAATGTTGGCTGTGTCAGAAACCATCTCATTCACAATAAGTCCATCAGCAATCGCTCCTGGCTTCACACCAGTGGAATCGATCAGAGTTCCTTTGCCAGTCTCATCAAAAAGTGCAAAGGTAAAATCCCCTTTGGCATCCCTGCCAGCCTGCATCCGGACTACTCCATTGGCATCTTTCCACTGCTGGGTTGCTCCAGATATCTGGATGCCTCCATCGTCTGACATGATCTTGAATTTGTTGGTGCTGATTGTACCAGCCAGAAGATCTCCAATGGTAACGGACTGCATAACTGCTGTTCTGATCAGAGCCGTATCGATCACTGCATTGTCGGAAGTAAGATGAATATTCTGCAGGTCACCGATGCCGGCATCTCCGGAAAGAAGGTTCCTTATGTTGGCATAATTGGAATCAAGGACTTCAATCTTGCCGTTCACTGCTGATAAATCTGTGGTTCGTAATTTGCCAATATCAGCTTCTGCTGCCGTAAGTCTTTTGGTGTAGGTCTCTTCAAATTCTGCAACATTTGCTTTAAGCGTTCCAAACTCACCTTCAACTGCAGTCAGTTTTCCGGAAACCTGTACATATTTCGTATTGAGTTCCTGTATGTACACAGAATTGACGATTCCATCTTCCAGATCAATAACCTGCCTGCTATAGATTCCATCAATCGTATCACCATCAATCTGGCCATTATCGTTCGTGATGTTGTCAACAGTATTTGCAGTATCTTCATATTTCTGTGCAAGCTCATCAAACGTCAGGACTTTATTCGCCAGTGTACAGCTGTTCTTTTCCGGTGCATCCGGATAGGTCTTCATCCTTACAATACGCTGTTCTTCTCTGGTGTCAGTGAAATCGTCGAGTAATGTCACCGTGTCGCCTATGCCATATTCGAGAATGCTGTATTTTTCAGAATGCTTTGCCAGGTCTATCACATTGGCCGAGTATGACGTATAAGGCTTGCTCATGTCTTTAAGCTTTGCCTCTGCATCCTCTTTTAATGATTCCGGAACTGTATATCTTTCGTCTTTCCAGATACACCTTTTGACTTTTGAGCTGTATTGATGGTTTTCCAAGTATGTCTTGCCATCATTCACCGTCTCAATCGTTAATCCGTCTTTGCCATATGGCTCTATCTCTGTATAAAAATCATATGAAGTTGACTGTACAGTAAGTTGTGTAAGATTCAGCTGGTTCGAAAAGTAACATCCTTTGTCTTCACCAACCGAAGTATATACATTAACTATCTGGTCCTTTGAATTGATCGTAATCTCACACCTGTATGTTTTAAGTGCCTGTTTCAATACGTCCAGTGCAGAAACGTTGGACATTGATAACGTTCTTTTCTTGCTTACTTTGCATATTCCAATTGTCCATCCGGTTCCCGCAAATGCAAGCTGCAGGGCATTTCTGATAGTCTGCTCTTCTGATCGGAACTCGCGAAAAGCTTTGCCCTCCAGTGATTCCAGATCCAACTGTGCCAGGATCTTGGCTGTGCCTCCGGAATTCTTTTCAATCTCTTTTACAACATAACGGTCATCCTTAGTCTCAATATATCCTTCGTTTACTATTGCATTTCTTATATTTCTGTAAGGTGCAGAAAAAGAGAGTGTTCTGTCATCCAATTCCAGAGCACTCTCAATACATAAATCCGTATATTTTTTCAGTCCCTTTACCGGGACTTTGTTTTTATCCAATATTCTCAGCATACAATACAAAATCCCTTCTGAGTCATTTGTTATTCAATAATCGGCATCAACAACACGATCTGATTTGGCGTGATATGCATCTTGGAAACTTCGTTCTTACTGAAATGTTCTACTTCAACATCATTTTCTGTCTCCATGAGTGTCTTTATATCCCGCCCATATTGTTTTGTATCAAGGATCTTCACTCTTCCATCACTGCTCGTGATAAGTTCACCGTTCTTATCTTTTTCTCCGTATTTTTTCAAAATGTCGTTCTCTACTTTGACAACCGGTTCTGCTGCCCGCATTAATTTGTAATTATTGTTTGCTATTTTAAAAGCAAGCTGCCAGTCATTAATTTCTTTATTTCCGGCAATAGTCAGCGCCTTCTGAATTTCTTTGATCGTTTCATTTTTTAATTTCATGTCGTTCTCCTATACATATCTTGGTTTATATTTCAGTGTAACTGCGCATTTGTCACTCGAACAGCTTATTGTATTTGTGCCTGGTTTCAGTACCGGGAATTCCCACATATCTGCATCGGCAAATTTATTCAATCCTTCCTGCAGTACTGTACAATCCTCACCATTAATGATAACCGTTTTTCCGGCTTTAAGATTCCTGATCGTAATCGTCTCCTTTTCTCCGGATATACGATTATAAGCTGCTCCAGTAATTTCCACGGATCCCAGATCTACTGATGGCGCGATTTCCACGATGCAAGGCGCCTCGTCATTTCCTTTTACGGTTATAGACTTTATTGTATTTGTCATATTTATTGATATCTCTTTGCCAAATTCATATCCTATAAAATTCAGCGTCACCTCGTGACATTTACGTTTAATAGCCTCTTTCACTGTTATTTTATCCAGTACGCATTCAAAACGATTCGAATATCCGTCAAGTTCCAGTTCCAGCTTTTCATACATGATTGCCAGTAGATCACTTCGATTATGTATAACATCTTCCTTTCCTTTGCCATATACTGCAACAGCCACGGTTATTGTCTTAAATCCTTTTGTGCTCTTTTCCATAACAGGTGTTTCAAGTGCTGCTGGCCACTCACTTTGAGAATTAACTTCTCTATGTTCTATTTCATATCTCAACTGTTTTGCTGAAAATATGCTTATATCGATACCATTGACTTTCATCTCATCCTCCTTGTTCTCAAAGCAGTATTATTGGATATTTTCTCTCCAAGTGCATCCGCTGCCTGATTCTGATCAACATAAGCCATATATTTCTTTTCTGCAATTATCTGCAGATATGGCAGATATTCCATTAAAGCATCCATAGTTTTTTCCGGAACTGCAGTATTCCTGGTTTGTGTCTGTCTTTGGAGATTATCTGGATAGCTCATGCTTTCACGAATGATTCCATTGACATCCTCCATTTTATTTTCGTATCCTATTCCAAAACCCTCTGCAGTATAGGACCCAATCTTTTCAAATACCTTTGATGGACTGTGTATATCCAGCCGGCTTCTTGCCTCATTAACAGCCGATGCACACATATTCGCTACTGCATTTATTACGCTGGACCTTCCTGCTGTGATTCCATTTGCCAGACCATATGCCATATTTAACCCCATATTGTATATTGCATTGGTATCAACTGACTTTGTCATGGATCTTGTTGCATTTGTTCCAATCGCCGCTGCAATCGTCTTTACGCGTGGGTTTCCCCGCTGTAATGCATTATAAATTGCTTTAACAGTATCATTTCCAAGTTCCACCGCCATATTAACTGCCGTACTTTTAGAATCTTTTATTCCAAGTGTCAACCCGGATACAATATATCTGCCTGACTGCCTCGTCTTTTTAGATGGTGAAGCTACTCCAGATGCTTTATTTATACTGTCAATCGTCTTGATTCCAAGATCTTTGCCCTCTTCTGTCGCCTGTTTCTGAGCCTCTTGCATTCCCTCAACCAAACCTTGCACGGTATATTTACCACTCTCGTTGGCTTGCATGTTCATAGACTGTCCGAGTTCCTGCCATGCATTTTCTCCTCCTGCTGCCAATTCTCCTACAGCCTGTGTCAGGTCCTGCCCCCACTGCTCACTCATTGATTTAATATCTACGCTTTGTTTCCATAAATCATTTGCCTTCGCCAACTCGTCCGTGGTCATAGAATTGAATGCCTGCACATATGTTGAGCCTTCAGGTCCCATGTCGGCCAGCTTCTGCAGTAATCCCTCGTCGACACCTTTTTCAGCAAGTTCAGTTAGGTTCTGTTCCCAATTCCTTACACCATCAATCTGGCTCTGCATATTTGATAATAAAGTGTCTTTGGATATTTCTGTACCGGCATTAAACTCTTCAAACATATTCATCTGAGAGTCAAGGCTATTCTGCACGCTTTCCTGCATTGTCAGAACTGCATTCGTCACATCAGTTGCCAATGTCTGTTGTGCCTGTGAAAGGCTGTTGAATGCCTCAAGCTGTTGTCCTGCAGTCTCTATGCTCAAACTGGCTGCCGCCTGTTGCTGTTCCACAGCCTCTGTATTGGTATTAACCGCATCTGTATTGGCATCGGTCGCATCAGTGTTATTTTCTGCAGCCACAGTATTACTCTCAATATATTCTGTATATGTATTGATTTCTTCCTGTGCATCATTGACAGAATCATTTAATTTTTTCTGAGCTTCTTCCTGTTCTCCTTTTTTCTCAGTGAGAACCTGTTCGTCTTCTGCCATTTTCATACAGGCATCTGATACAGTCATCAATGCACCGTTATATTCAATCTGGGCTTCTGATGTATCATAAATCTTGGCCAGAAGTTCATCTGCTGTCTCAGTTCCCGCATATTCTGCATCATTGAGTTTTCTCTGGGCTTCTTCTCTTTCCTTTTGCTTATCAAGTACAGCCTGTTCAGCTTCTTCTCTTTTTTTCTGGATCTCATTCAGTGCATCTGCTGTCTTCTGGAGCTGCTGTTCTGATTTTGTCTGTTCAATTTCAGCATCAACAAGTTTTTCTGTTGTCTCTTTGACTGCTTTCTGAACAGCCTCAATCTTAGCCATCTCAAGAGAATTTTGTATATAGTTCTTCATTTCTTCGGAACCCATACTAAGTTTTCCGGTTACAGAGTCAATCTCTAGTCCCATGTCCGGAAACATTGTATTCAATTCTCCAACTACTGTTTTCATTCTATTTTGCTCAGCAGTTGTTAATTTGGTTTTGCTTGTCAGTGCATCCAGTTCATCAACCAACTTATATGCTGTAGCTTCACTGGCAGCATTTCCTGATACTGCATCTTTGATACCATCGGTAGCCTTATTCAGAGCTTTCGCTGCTTTGCCTGCACTTTCATTGACATCATCCGCTGCATCTGCCAATTCATGCGTGGAATCTTTTGCTATCTCAGTATTTTTTGAGAAAACAACCAGTGCAGTTGTAAGGGCAACAATTCCCCCTACAACGAGCGTGGCCGGATTTGCCAGCATTGCAAGATTGAAGCCGCTCTGGGCAACAGTTGCACCTTCCGTTGCTACAGTCATTGCTGTTTGAGCAGTCGTTAATGTCTCAATTGCTTTTCCTGCTTCTGATGCAGTCTTTAGTGTTTTTACCGCACTATATACCTTTAGGATCTGTGGTCCGGCGATTCCTGCCGCAGCTCCTACTGCGCCAACAACTGCTGTAACTTCTTTTACTGGTTCTGGTAGTTCCCGAAACTCCTTCGAAATCTTTTTTACTGTATCAGTAGCAGAATCAATCGCTGGTGCTAACACTTCAAAAAACTCTCCTACTAATTCTGAACCTGCAGTCTTCAGATTATTTGCTGCTACAGTTGCTTTATCCCATGGATCCAATGTAGTTTCAAATGTATCCTCTACTACATTTTTGTAGTTATCCATAGAATCTGACAAATCATCCAGGCTGATTCTGCCCTCTCTGATTCCGTCAGCCATAACCTGAGCGCCTTTGCTTCCAAAAGTATCCTGCGCCAATGCAAGAGCTTCTGTGCTAGTCTTCGCTTTTTTAATCCTGTCAATTGTCTTTTCAAGTCCCTGCCTTGCACTCAGCCCTTCTTTTGCATAATTATTTGTAGCTGTTTTCAGTCCTTTTAATGCAACTCCAGCATCAACACCATTTGTCTCAAATATTGCAAGTAAATTGGCTGATTCTTCCACGCTAAGGTCTAACTCTTTAAACAATGCCGCATTAGAATCCAGCTGCGACATCAGCTCAGTCACGCTTTTTCCGGTTTCCTGTCCTCTCTGTGTCAATAATCCAAGAAATCCGCTAGTCTGTTCTGTAGTGATTCCAAACTGTTCCATAATTCTGTCAGATACATCGATAGATTCATTAAGATCCGTATCATTGATTTCAGCAAATTTCATGAACTGTTTTGATGTGTCCTCCAGAACTTTTCCGGTTTGTCCAAAACGTGTATTTACTTCTCCGATTGCTGTTCCGACATCCTGCATATCTGCAGGCATGTCCCCGAAAACATTATTTGCACTTTCCTGAAGACTATCTAATGCTTTTCCTGTTGCACCGGTCTTGGTGACAATGGTGTCATAGCCTTCATCCAATTCCTTCGCCGCATCATATGCACTGGAAGCCAGATCACGCATCTTTCCGGAAATATTGTCTGCAATCTCGCCAATCTTTTCCGTGACAAAAATCTTATTGACTGAAGTATTCAGATTATCGGTTGCTTCTGCTGCCACATTGACTTGTTTTCCGAATGCATCGATTGATGTTGCGCACCCATCAGCGGACTTTTCAGCTTCCTGCATATACGCACTGTTTTCACTCAATGCTCTTGTTGCAGTGATTGTCTGTGCTTCAGCATTATTCAGACTCTTCTTCCAGTCCTGTACACGGCTTTCTGCTTTCTGATAACTAACTTCGCCCTTCTCCACAGTGGTAGATAACTCTGATACAACCTTCTGCTGTTCGGCCATAGTCTCCTTCGTTGTATCCTGTGATTCTTCCATTTTCTTTAATGTTTCCTGGGCTTTTGACAGTTTGGTTTTATACTGTTCCAGTTCAGAGCCTACCCGGTTATAATCTTCCTGTGCATGTTCCAGACCTTTTCTTACAGCTTCTTCTTTTTTTGCCTGTTCATTTAAAGTACGCTGTAAAACATCATGCTTTTTTCTTAACGCTTCAAGTGTATTCGCACTTCCTGTCGTCTGAGCACTGACCAGTTTCATTTCTGATTTCATTGTTGCCAGTGATTTATTGCACGATGTTACCGCTGTCTTAAATTCTCTCTCTCCATCCAGCGCAATAATTGCACCTATTTTTCTCTGCTTTGCCATGCTCAGTCTCCTATTTTAGCAATAAAAAATCTGCTTACCATCACACAGTAAGCAGATCTTATTTTTTTATAATCCACGGATCATTTAACAGATTTGCAACAAACCTCGCTCCCATGATCCATATCACAGCTTTCCAAAAAAGATATTCTATAGAAAATAGCAGGACTGCTGCTATTGCAAATGATAATATAAGCAATGCCGGTTGCATATCAAAACCTCCAAGGCATGCAACAAATACAAATAAAGCAAGTACAATCGTACTTCCCGCATGATATTTCATCCATCGTATTGCTTTTTGCTTTCCATTCATAAAGAGTCACCCTTTTTATTATACGAAACTTTTCTTGTTGCTTATATTATACTCCTTGTAGTCTTACAAGTCCATAAGTGAAACTTCCTTTTTCTCTTCAAAAAGACACCTTTTGGTCTTGAAATTATAGAAATTACGATATTCAGCAAACATATCACACCATTTTCCAAAATACATTTTTGATATTTCATTTTCTGTATAGCCTATTTCATGGCCAATGAGAATAACCCACGCAAAATTTATGGTGTTTTCTCCTTCGTCTCCTTCTGCGTGGGGTTCTGGTTTTTTCTTTTAAAGCATCTCATAAACTCTTCGTGTAACAAATCACTTAGTTCTCCAATACTGATATCCACCATCCGGATCAGATCTTTTTCAGAGTACTTTGTTTCCTGTGCGCTGCATTCAATTCCTTCTTTTATAAATTCCCACAGTCCATAATGTACGGTCTTAATATCTGGCAGTGTCGATTTTCCAATACTCTTGCCATTTTCATTTGTTTTTGCACTTCCATCCTCATTATAGATCGGTTCAAAGCCAATCAACTTATTTTCAAATTCTGAGATATCTCCATAATCTTCCTGAATCTTTTCGAGAACTAACATATCACATCTGATCGGCAGTTTCACTCCGGACAGTTCAATATAGGCTAAATCTATTCCAAGCATATTCGTTCCTTTCCAGGGCTGGCATTCCTACCAGCCCTCTGTATTTTCTTTTCAGACAGTTTCCTGCGGATTAGTTACACCAAAGAATTTATAAATATAGTCAAGTGCTTCTTTCTCTGTATCAAACTGCTTGACCTTTTTCCATGTACCATCATCTTCCTTTAATGCGCGGCCTGAAATTGATGGAGTCTTATACTCAATAGAATCTCCTTTTGTAGAATATTCCTCAGATGGTTCGCTGTATTTTACCTTTACAAGAACATTCGCTGTAAAGAAACGTACCCCATCAATCTTTTCAACGGTTACCCATCCTGTACCCACATAGCTGCTTTCATCATTTGCATTCATTGTTACTTCTTTGCCTTCAGTACTCACTGTATATCCAAACATTTTTTCATGTGCTTCAATAGGAAGCGTACTCGTTCCAAGGGTAACATCTGCATAGTTAAATTCCTTGTCATATTCAGCCTGACCATCATCTGCATTTAAACTTCCTTCAGCGTAGTTAGGCGTTACATTTAAGGAAATCGCTTTACCTAATACAAATGGTGTGCTGTACTTTCCAGCTCCTGTTCTCTGTGCTATGATCGGTTTTCTTAATCCAATATATGCCATAATTCATCTCTCCTTTATTCTTCAATGCTACATTCAAAAATCATATGTCTGATAGTATTCTCATCTTCTGTCTGTATGATAACTTCCGGAAATGTGAAGCCAGCATCAAACAAAGCTTTGCGGATTTTTTTCTTCCAGCTTATATAAGATTCATTTGCTGGCATAAAAAAATGTATCTGCATACTGTTTACTACTGTTTCCGGTTGGTCATCAGCAAAATCAGTTCCATAATCATCAGCAAAATTATATGTCACAAAACGTTTAGCTCCACCTGTATACAGATCTGGTACACATGGAACTCCAAATGGTCTTATTGCCGCAACGATTTTTTCAGAAGTCTCCAAGTTTCTTCATCTCTCTTTCAAATACTTCCTGCATTTTTTCTGCCACAGCTTCCTCACTTTCTCTCACTGCCGGACTGATTACAGGTGTTGCTGTTTGTTTTGATGTTCCATATTCCAGATAACATGCTTTTTCCATATTGCTGACACCTTTATTGTCTTTTCCTGTTGGCCGAACAGAAATGCTGTACCCTTCTTTCGTCTGCTTCGCTTTCGAAGCTTTCATTGATTCAGCAAGGGCTCCTGTAGCCTTATGTGCTGCAGTCCTTTTTTTTACATTCTCTTCCAGGATGGGAACGACTTCTTCCAACATAGTTGGTGCAATCCGGTCAGTATCCAGTGTATTCAGGGCCGACATAAGGTCATCAATCCCCTGCATATTAAAATCTGCCATTCTCTCTCTTCTCCACCGTGAGTAATATCATACGGGATTTTTCCGGTTTAAACGTCTGTTTGATGTCATATATCTGACTGGTCGATTCATCGATTAGAAATGGGGCATTATTATATACACAAGCTGCGATTTCCACAATCATACTGGCATTGTATCCAACCTGCTGAGCTAAAATCTTATCCTGCCTGGTTGCATCCTTGAAACTTGCCCTGATACCAGTCATATATCCCCATTCTTCGTTCTCAAAACCTTCTGAATCTTCATTCGCAGTACGTTTTATCGGTAACGAAATGCTTTTGTTCCACATTATTCGTCCTCCATAGTCAACCGAAATACCTTCTGTCTGTAAAGCTTTAAATATATTTCTGTATCTGATCGGTCATCTCCCAGATATGCTTTTACATATAGTGTCACAGCTGTTGTTACCTGCGGATCTATGCCATTCATATCCAGTAATTTCTCCGGTACTCCTGAAGCTTTCATATCTGCTATACAGTCATTTATATATAATTGAATATCTGTGTCATAGATATCTATGTCCCCTGGTATTCCACATCGGCTTTTTATTTTTTCCAGCATTTAATCACCTTTTCAAGGCATGCCGGCATATTTTCCGGCATGCTCCATTTCCATCATTCAGTTGCTTCTGTAATGGTCAGAACACCATTTACAAATGCAGCATCATCTTTAGTCTTGCAGTCTTCTCTTTCAATTGCACGGAAAATTGTCAGATCTTCTTCAAATGCATTTAAAGTACCTGCTACTGCTGTATTTGAAGTAGTTAATGTAGTTTTCTTTCTGTCCCAGAATTTAATTCCCTCTTTCAGATCGCCAATGATCATTGGAATCTTTCTGTTTCCTTTAGTCGCTGTATCAGATGGCATATCTCCATTCGGGATTACCTTTACAGGAACTCTGGTTGCGCCGGCGCAAAGTACCGAATCCATAGGGTTTGATGGAGATGGTTGCAGAAGGTATTCACCCTTATCGTTTTTCAACGTATCCAGCCACTGAAGACCATCATCATTCGTAATAACTTTTGATGTTGGTTTAAATGCCTGTCCAAGAGTTACATTCAGAATTTTCTTTATATCATCCAGCGATGCGATTGCTGTTTCTTCTTTTTCTTTGATTACATCTCGAATAATCCTATTTCTGGTAACACGTGATTCATCACCGATCCAGATAATAAGAGCATCTGCAATATTGGCGTCAGAATCTTCCAGTAACTCATTAGTAACCGGATAATATCCTGTATATTTTTCAATTTCGTATCCCACACGTTCAAACTGTGGAGTATTTCCGGCTGGAATCTTCGCACCTTCTCCCACTTTTGTAAATCCAGTCTGCTGAGCTCGCTTTTTATAAGTTCTTGATCCTTTATTTGTAGTTACTACTTCCACATCGACCAGATCAACCAGTGAAAACTTCGCTGCCCTGCGTTCATTGATTCTTGTCTGAATATCTTCCGGAACTGTATAGCCACCGTCAGCTGCAGTACCTTCGTTCATAGAATTTCTGA
Organism: Blautia obeum ATCC 29174; assembly: GCF_025147765.1. Classification (NCBI taxonomy): domain Bacteria; kingdom Bacillati; phylum Bacillota; class Clostridia; order Lachnospirales; family Lachnospiraceae; genus Blautia; species Blautia obeum. The sequence goes on along the minus strand of NZ_CP102265.1, from coordinate 918,493 downwards.
ATCCTTTTCTGGCAGCATCAGCAAACTCTTTTACTGAATCTTTTTTCTGATTAAGATTCACGCCTTTGTTTGTGTTATTTTCAAGATTCGTCACTGCTGTATCATCAATGTCTTTCAGAATGTCAAATTCATCCTGCAGTTTTTTGAGTTCATTCTTAGCTGCTTTCGCTTCCTCGATCTTCCCCTGATCAACCAGACTTCTTACTTCGACTTTCTTATTATTGATCTTATCCAGTAACTCTAATAATTTTTTGTTCATTTTTTTGCTCTCCTTTTGAATAAAATAAAGGATTCAGACTCCATACATGTCTAAATCCTCAATTAACTCTCTCGCTTCTTTTTTCTTGTTTTCTACATTTCTTTTTTCTTCGATTGCCTGCTGCCTCAATTCATCAGTCAGCCACATACCATTATAACTGTTTGTATACTGCTGATTATGCTGTTCTGACATAATCTCATCCACAAATCCATAATCAAGGCACTGGTTTGCAGTAAGCCATGTTTCTCTGTCCATGAGCTTAAGTATCTCATCTAAAGAACGTCCAGATTTTTCTGTATAAGCAGCTGCCAAAGCTGAATTCATCTGCTTCAGAATCTCTGCATTTTTCTGCATATCATGATAATCACCAGAAGCTCCTGACATAGATACATTATGTATCATGATCATTGCCACAGGACTCATCTGACACTTTCCAGCCATTGCTATGACACCAGCCGCACTTCCGGCCATACTCTGAATTTTGATCACGACATTTTTCTTCTGTTTAAGGGCACTATATATTTCCTGACCGGCCATAACAGATCCACCACCAGAATTCACAAGTACTTCGATTTCCTCATCTACTGCAGCGCTGTTTAAAATATCCGTCACATCGCGAGGACATGTCGCATCCATTTCAAACCAGTCGTAAATCCATTTATCATCATTGCTGATAATGTCTCCTTTGATATTAATCGTCAGCATTTCCTTCACCTCCTTTAGTATACTGGGCTCCAACTTGTGTTATAGGAATATAATTTCCATTGACCATCAATACATCTCCACCATCAGCTGCCGGCATATCGAGATATTCTCTAGCTTCATTTGGCATGTATATTCCATTATTTACAGCTTTTGAAAGATTTTCCATCTGAGTCTTACTGTCAGTTCTTAAGATTGACCGTTCATTGAATTTGTAAAACTTTTGATCAGCAATCTCATCCGGCATTAAGACTTTTCCATTGATTTCTTCCTCATACATTTTGATTCTGTATGACATGGTTTCTACTAAAAAAGCCAGCTGCTGTGTCTCACTATTTGAATAACTGGACTTTTCATAATTATTAATCTGGTTTGGCTTAATTCCAAACGCACCGGCAATCTGTAAAGCGCTGTATTTTCTCAATTCGAAAAACTGAGCATCTGCCAGGCTTACATTCAATGGAGTCAATGTCAATCCTATGGGAACCGGCACGATTTTTCCTGCATTCTGAGGTCCTGACAAACCATCGGCGAACTTTTTCTGTAATTTTTTCACTTTCTCATCGCTTAGATCTCCGGTGTATTGCATGGCCATTCTTGCTGTAAGCCCGTTTTCGTACAATTGATTCATATATCTCTGGCTGGCATTTGCTCCATCGACCGTATGAGACAATATACTTCTCACGGACTCTCCCATGAATCCATCCAGGCTGTACCAGGTTTTAAAATGCATCACTTCACTATCCTTAAACAGATACTGTTTTCCTGTTCTTGGATCACTATATCGATAATAAAGTTTTCCTTCTCCGCCCCAGATACCAACATCATCCATGATTGGAGTTACATAGTTACTCTGCATTGGCCACATATCCATAATCTGATATTGACCACCATATCTAGCCGGCAGGAACTTTCCTCTTATCCAGATATAGCCATTTCCATAGTGCTGACAATTCTGTTCAACTGTGGTCCACATAGTCGTTGGTGTCATATATGGATTTGGACGTACACTCATGAGTATCCCGGCAGTTGTAGGATCAGCACGGATCCGTCCTCTTTCTGTCTGTTGATAATATTTAAGTGGCATTTTCCCCAATGTTTCCGCAAGTAATTTCAGACACGTATAATATGTTACTTCTGATACTGCTTTATAATTTGTCGTAGATATTCCAAGCCACTCTAAAAGTTCTTTATCATTCAGTTCTACAGTTTGTCCTTTTAATGCCTGTATTGCATTTTTTATCCTTTTCGCAATATTCATTACCAGTCACTCTCCAAAAATTCATCTATTCCCTTCAATACAGAAGGGTAAAACTCATGATACATAGCGAGTTTGTATGCACACAAAACAGCATCAACGGGATCGATTCGCTTTGTTGTGGCATCTTTATCAATCTTGATCAATCCATTATTTTTTCTGATAACCGCATTGCTCATTGCAAAATTCAGAAGTGGATTATGCGTATACAAGATATTTCTTGAATATACCTGTTCTCTGAATCCCTGTGTAGATTCATTCAGTGATTTATGACTTTGATATACTTCTTCTACAACGTATCCCTGATCAGACAAATCCATCATCAATTTGCTTGCATTCGCTGGATCAAAACATAGTGTATGTATCTTCCATTCATTTTCTCTACATACCTTCAAAACATATTTCATTACAGCATCCTGATTAACAATCGGTGTCTCCGTGACCGTCAGGAATCCCTGTCTCTCCCATGCATCATAGTCTACTTTATCTTTTGCCTTCCTTTCACAAAGTTTTTCTCTGTTCGGTATAAACGAATGCGAATATACAATATATTTTACAATCGGTTCATCATTTTCATCCAGTTCTTCACTCTTAAATGGGATAACAAATGCTACTGAAGTTAAGTCAATCTTTGCCGACATATCAAATCCGACATATACATCCATCCCTTTTGTGTCAATCGGAATCTCACAAACTTCACAGGCATTCCACTTTGCCATGTCCATGTAGCCGTTTTCTTTTGCCTGTACCCAGATATTGAGCATCTTTGTCAGAAATGCAGTCATCTTCTCAGGAATACTTTTTGCAACCTTCCACGCATCCCTGATCTTTTCTCTACCATTTTCGTAACTCATCCTTATCGGATTTGCTTTTTCCCACAATCTCTCATCTTCCAGATTTTCAAGATTCTCTTTATAATCCTCCGGATCAACTTCACAAATATCAACCAGATATTTATCATTATCAATATCTATATCCGGATTAAGTATCTTTGAACAATATGTATACTCCTGTGTGTAGCAGGGATAGGTCAGATCCATTCCGGCTGTCGTAATGATCATCAGTAACGGCTCTTTTGTATTAGAGCCAAGTCCTAGATCATAGAATTCAGTTGTTTTATGCTGATGATATTCGTCCAAGATCAACCCGGCCGGATTAGTACCATCACCATTCTGTCCGTCTTCCTTCGACAGAGCTTTGATAAAACTGCCTGTTTTTCTATGAAAGACTGCATCACGTGTGAGCTTGAATTTAGTCTTTAACGGTGAATTATTCAGCATTAATTTTGCTTCATTCAATATGATTTTTGACTGATCGCGCTTAGTACCTGCTGTATAATATTCGTAATTTTCCTGATTTCGAGTAGACCAGACAGATATTTCATATAAAGCTACTCCTGCTTCCATTTGTGACTTTGCATTTTTTCTTCCAACCTCTATAAACGATTGTCGGAATCTTTTATATCCAGTTGCTCTTTCTCTCCAACCATACAATTGGCACAAATTGAATTTCTGCCATACCGTTAAGACAATCGGCTGTCCCGCAAGATCTCCTTTTGAATGTCTGAGCAGGCTGAACCATTCAACAATTCCATTTGCTTCTTCTTCATTCCAAATGTAAGGCCACGGCTCCTTCAAGCTTAAAGCTGCCTCTTCTTTTTTGCAGTCCTCTAAAAATCTCCTGCAGGCCCACTTATGTTTCTTTCCGGATATTATTACGCCGCTAAGGCACTGCCTGGCATATTCCTGTAATTCCTCTTTAATCGTCATATATTACCAAACTTCTTTGTAATATCTTCTTGTGTTTTATCTGTCTTTATAGCTGCTGCCTTCAGCCTTGCATCTATAGTTAAGCCACATAATGAAGCAAATCTTCTCATTTCCTCAGCATATCCTTTCTGGATATCTACCATAGGATTCTTTACCACAATCACTCCATTACGTGTCTCGCGATCTATGTAAAATGTCTGATCTCTTAAAATATTTGTAGCTTTTACATAATTTGCGAAAGCATTACAGTAGCCGCCCAGGTTATTTCTATCCAGATTTCCAATAAGATTTATTTTTTTCAGTTCTTTTACGATTCTTTTCCATTCTTTCACTGCCACTTCATCGATTAGCCAATCCGAAGGTCTGCTGAGCTGGCTCGATCCGGTTTTTACTTTTTTTTCTTCATTTTTTCTGCGTTCCATGCTTATCACAGTGAGGTTTCCTCTCTGCATTTCCAATGGTTTTCTCGGTCTTCCCACTCTCATTCCTCCTTTCTGCCAACTTTTTTTAAGTATTTAGAAATTTGTGTGAAGAAAAGGGGCAGTGCGGTCTGGAGCAATCGCTCCAAACTTTTACACCGCCCCCTGCCTTACCAATTCACGGTATTCGTTCAGCATTTTCTGTAATTCTATCTGTATTTTTCCTTTATCTGTTTTATATATTTGCTCTATTTTACTGTGTGTGTCATGATTCAAGCTCATAAGATTATCCGGATCATTTCTTTTATTCCAGTCATCCCTTAATGGAATTACGTGGTGGACAGTATCCGCCCGTATCACAACGCCTTCTGTCATATACATGTAAACATCTATGTATTGATCCATGTCCAACACATTCTCTCTGATTCGTTGCCATTCTGCACTATCATAAAACTTCTTACTCTTATTATCCCGACTGTATCTGTCATACTCTCTGTGCCTTTCTTTCTGACATGGACATCTGCTGCCGGTCTGTATTCTCTTCCCACATCGGCTGCATCGTTTATATATTGGCATAAGCTCACCTCTCAAATACTGTGCACGCTGTATGAAAATTGGCATTAGAAAAGCACCCCGAAGGGTGCTCTATGTTAGCATATATTTACAAACATATTATTCCTAATCTATCTATCTCTTCCCAAATGTCAAAAGTTCTAAGTACATCACATTCAAGATCCGTATATAATTTACCATTTCGCACACTCCACGTTATTGGAACTTTACATTGGTTCTCAATATTCTTCATTACAATAGCTATTTCCTTCTTTGTTATTCCTGGTTTTAACTCAATTATAATTGAATTATAACTATTCGTCATTTTTAAATCTCTAGTATTTCTTTGCTCCATTTTCAATTCCTGAATATCCTGCATCATACTACGAATCATAATTTCAAGTTTATCTTCGCTTGACATTGAATCATGGGAAATATCAGCAGCCATGGCTTGCCATATTTTTATAATTGAATTTTCTTTACCATCCCTTGTTGATATAATCGCTTCTGTTATTTTTTTTCTCGCCTCAAGTATATTTTCATACAATCTATCACTTTTATAATACACTGTATTAATACCAGATATATCAAATATTTTATCAGTTTTATCATCTTGAACTAAAACAACAGGTTTGTCATATGCCTGCCTTATCCCAAGTTCATACAAAACATTTGGATTACGATTACTTAAATCACATATTGCCATAGGGCATCTATATAATGCGTCAAATATTTTTTTCATTATCGAATCACATATTTTGTTTTCATCAACTCTATAAGCCTCATATCCTGCCGATTCAATAGCTGGTTTAAAAATCTGAGCATAAATTTTATCAAAATGATCTGTTGGGTAATCACCTTGATCACTAATTGGCATAATAACAAAACACTGTTCTCTTTCTTTTTTTGTTTCCCCCATGATATTTCCTCCCACATATATTTTCTTCATAATACTACAAAACGTCCCATATTTCTACAGGACGTTTTGCAAAAATGTATGTAGTTTGGAATATGCTTTTCGGACCGGACACCAGTCATCGGGATAAGCATTAACCCGCTCCATGGGGAGATACTTATGAGAAAAGAAAATCGAACGTCTTGGATATCTCCAATTCGTTCATGATATACTATAGCATCTTTTATCGGGACATGTGGGACATTTGGGACAAACTTTAATTTTTTTCAAAAAATCTTTGAAATTCTTTCTTGATACTCTCTGCTGTTCCTCTGCGTCCCATCCGATCTGCTACCTGCTGCCAGGTCATTTCCTCGAAGATCTTGTATTTAATAATCCGCTGCATCCGGAATGGGATTGATATCATCCATACTTCAACCTGCAGTTTCAACTGCTCAGCCTTCTCTTTCTTCTCTCGTAGGATCTCTTTCTTGTTTCTGAGTCTGATATCGTCTGAATAAGAATATGTCGTTCCCTGTACTTTAAAATGTTGTGGGTTGTAAGGAAATTCCGGATTACTTCCAGATACAGTCTCATTTGCTGTGATACTCTTTCTTTCCTCCAGCTTGTGGATTTCTGCCTCAGTCTCTTTGATCACCTCACATGCATCTATGTACTCTTCCAGAATTCTCTTGTCCATGATGTCAGCCTCCCCGTTTCCATTTCTTCTTGGTTTTTCTGTCTCTGATCTCTGTTATCTCCAGTCCCATCCTGTATGCCATTGCCCGAAGGATACAGTAATCTCTGTATATCTGTTCTGGCATATGTCCTTCACCTCTAATAGCTTCACCAGCTGTTGGATCCGGATATCCTTCATGATTTCTGTATGCCATAGCTATTCACCTTCATCCTTTATGCATATATCCCAATATTCACAGGTCAGACAGCAATGTCTGCACTGTTTCTTTCTAGCTCTGAATATCCAATGTATTAATCTCTTCATTATTCCGTCTCCTTATAGCACTCCGGAAGTGGCATCCAGGCAATTGGTTTCCAGGATTCGCTTAATTTGCTTGAGGTTAATTCTGAACAGAATTCCTTTTCGTTTGTATAGAAAAGCTGTTTTCCCTCTTTCATATAATTCGTGAAAGCCTTGCAGACACCTCTTTGTCCAAATTTATTCTCAACTGTAAGTAACACTGGATAACCACAACAATTCGGCATATCACTGATCGGAATCCAGTTACTTTTATTTGGTTCTGCATCTTTGATATCTAATATCTCTATCATCTTTTCCTCTTTCCTTTTACATATTTCGAACATTCTGCTTCCGGCTGTCCCATATTCCGGCTATGGCCGGTTTTACCGTAATAATCGCATTTGTATACTTTTGCAAGCTCTTTCCGTGTTCCATAGATACATGTCCGACATTTCTTTGTATCAAATACTTTCTGCGGTTCTTTTTCTTTTCGGTATTTACCTAAGCCGTACTTCCTGATCCAGTTTGTTACCGTTTCCGAGCATGTTCCAAAATATTCTGCAATCTGTTTTGATGTGCATCCGTTCTGCAGCATCTTGATCACAACTTGTTCATCATAGGTGCTTTGCTTTGTTTTGGTCTTCAGACCGTATTCCTTCATTTTCTTGAATACAGTTCCTTGTGAGACTCCCAGCTCTACAGCAATCTGTGTCTGTGAGTATCTTTTATCTATGTAATTTTGCAATGTTTCTTTTGCTATTTCCACTTTATCCATATTGATGCCCTCTCAGGAAATTACGCATCATGGATTCTCTCCAGTCTGGCTTATGATCAGCACATTCATCATCATCTTCCACCAGGATCCCTTTGCGGTCGCAAAGGCCGTCATCATTGTCTTTACAGGTCTTACATGTCTTATCTTCCATACACATTCTCCTTATAAATAGCTCTTTCCGAATATTTCTATGAACTGCTGCCGGCTGTGCGTCCTCTCATACTCTTGCTGCCCGATCCGGTGCAACAGCCTCATTGTTTCCGGGCAGTTGTGCACTGCCAGCGGTCCCATTGTGTGGTGATCCAGGCAGAGCCATACCTTCATCCCAGTTTCTTCGGAATGTTTCCGGTTGGGTCCTCCAAATATATGATGCTCATCTATAAACAGATGTTTCTTGTAATTCCCGTCCAGGAGCATGCAGAGATAGCATGTCCCATTTTTCTCATGCAGAAGACTTTTGAGATGTTTCATTCTCTTCTTCTTTTTCTTTTGTGTCTTTGGAAAAATCAATCCTGACTGATCCATGTTCCGCTCCTTTCCGGAGGAGGCTATACAGGCACCTCCTCCTGTGTGAGATATATGTGATTTTAGATAGCACCCGTTACTTTAATTGCCAAAATGCAATATCCATCTTCCAGACCGGTATAATCTTCAAGTATGTATGTGATCTCTGTCTGGATGTTCCTGCCTGTATGCCTGCCTTCTTTGAATTCCATAAGGTCCAGGCTGTCTCCTACGTGAAAATTGTCATTCTTGCAGAACCAGAAAGACATCTTTCCAGAAAGAACATCATCGTAATATGATGCCGCCATCCTGAGCTGCTTCGTCTTCTTTGGCTCATCTGATGGAAGATGTTCCATTTTCTCCTGGTCTTCCTGCTCCTGAAGTTTCTTCTTTGTTTCTCGGTCAATCCTTGCCTGCTGCTTGTTATATTTCTGTTCCTCATTTTTTTGCGCCGGCGCAATTTCCGGTTCTGGCATATATTCCGGATGGTTCTGGATTCTGTCCTGTCCCGGTATCTGGTCTTCCTGCTCCTGGAGCTGTTCTGTCTGTTCGATTTTGTTGGACTCAACAGCTTCACCGAAGCAAGTCTCCCAAGCACGGTCTCCTGCTGCCCCTTCGAAGATCTGTCTTGTCCGGTCGGCAAATTCCTGGTATGTCATCTTTACCGGATCATCACCAAACACTTTTACAAGGATTTCTGTGTCCATGCCATAGAACATTAGGAATACAGTTCCTTTCCGGTAACTCCTGCTGCCAGATGGGGATATCATTTCTGCAAGATCTCTCATTTCCATGTCGGATCCAAAGAATGTATTCATGGCATCCCGGTTGTCATGCCAGAATTCGTATATGGTCGCCTGTATCTTTTCTTCTGTTGTCTGTGCATTCTTCCAGTCCAGAAGATTGTCCGGATTTGATTCATTTTCCCTGTTGAACCGGTTCAGCTCACGGATATCTTCTTTGTGTGCTTCCGGCCGGATCATCTCGTGATCTTCTTCTGGGATCTGCAGCATCTCTTCCAGCTGTGATCGGTTGTAATCTTTATACTCATCCCTCAGTTCCGGAGTATCACCGGGCACGGAATATTTTTCATATACACGGATGAACCGGCTTGTCCCTGTTGCACTCATGCCATATTCCGCTTTGGCAAATTCTGCGATGGTATTGTAACCATCGTTTTTGTATGCTCCGGATTTATCTATTCGGCTCAGCTGCCATCCGATCCGGACAAAGCTCTTTACGATTGTTCCCAGATTGTTTTTGATATCATTTTTGCACTGTATGTAATCATCCAGGCTCAGCTGCATGTATTCCATTGTGTTCTCCCTTCCTTTTATGCTGTCTGTTTCTGCATTCTCTTTTTATTCCTTAACTGCTCTGTATAGTTATCCAGCCATTCCTTCATGTTTTTCTTATCCGGTTTGCAGTCCTTGTTTCCGTACCATTGCAGGATGCGATTTCTTCTTGATTCGATCTCCACTGTGATATATGGCTCTTCCGGAGCAATCTTAAAGCGTAACATCAGGATATAGCTCTCGCCCTCATTGTGTTTCCGCAGGTAATTATCACCGCCGACACAATGGTGAAGAGTCCTGCCTTCCATCACGATCTCCGATGCCGACCGTGCCGGACGGATGATATAACTGTCGTCCTCGAAAAGATATTCGTTCCTGAGCTTCCTATATTCTGACCGGATGTTCGGAAATCTCCGTTCTGCTTCTTTAAGCCGCTTATCCGCTTTATCCTTGTTTGCTTCTGCTGCCATCCTGTCATGTGCATCCTTTAAGTCTCTCGGGAACTGGTATACTGTATTGTTCAGGTCGTAACCAAGACTCAGCCGCATTTCAAGATAATCCATGTAAGTGCGCGCAGTCTGTTTCAATTGTTCGCTTGACATGCCGCACAATGTCCCATACTGGCATCCTGCATACTTTGCAATATGGTTTAATAGCTTCTGCAGGTTTATATATCTGGTTGCCATCTCGATCTGTCCGCCTGTCAGTTCCAGTTCGGCCAGCTTTTCAATCTGCTCCTCCGTCCATATCCTCTGCAGTCTTTTCTCTGCTTTCATGATCTGCAACATATGGATATTCCCTTTTGTATGGATCAGCTGTTTTACACGTTCTTTTCGTATTCCCAGAAAATCATCTGGCCGTGTAGCGTCCTGGTCAGTTACAATCCCATATCTGCAGTTGACCAGTTCTGTGACCACATCGGTTAATCCCATCTTAGTCAGTATTTCAATCTGCGGTGTCTCCATGTATCTTTGCAGGTACATCCTTGGATCTGTCTTTCTGACTGCTGCCGCGTATTCTTTCAGTGCACAGTATTGATATGCTGTTCCCTGCAGTTCCTGGTATGTCTCTGACAAGATCGGTGCAGGATGTATCGTGATATTGGCATTTCCATACAGATTACAGTCATCCCAGTAATCTTCTCCGGAATACCAGCTATGCTTATGGAAATCTGTCTGTGTATTTTCTCCCGGTGCCAGATATGTCCTTGCAACCTCCACGCCTGACATTTCTTCGTAGGCACCATGCATCTCATCACCATTTTCCCCCGCCAGAATCTCCAGAGTCCATTTTTTGGAGACTTCCAGGTACCGCATGACTATGCCTTTTTCTTTGTATTTCTGTCCAAGAAAAAGATGGATTTTCCTTTCATGGCTGCCTTTTACTTTTCCCTGACACTTATAGATTCCGGAAGCTCCACACAATTTGCATCTTCCTATGTTTCCTTCTCTCGGTTCTTCCACCCGTCTCATAAACTGGCTTTCGTAGGATTCTCCGGGTTTCCATCTCGCATCGGTTACCCCGCCGCATTTACTGCATGCGATCTGTACCATGCTTCCCCGTTTCTTGTAGTACAGGTAATGCTTGTTCCTGAAATATACATCATCTGCTGTTTTAAGGATTTTTTTCTCCGGCAGGGGCTTTGTATTCCTGATCCTTTCTTTCAATGCCTGCTGCCGACGTTCATATTTTCTTTCTTCAATCTTTCTCCGGGCAGTGATCGTGATATCATCCTGTTTTTTCTTGACATAATCCCACCAGCGGTCTTCGTCCCACACTCTGGATTTGCAGAAGTTCTTTATCCGGTTCATATCATCTTCACTTTGGAGGACGTTCTTCTTTTTCTCGTTCTCCCATGTATCTCGGCTATCCTCAGGCGGTGTCCAGATCAGTCCTCTCCAGCCACCGCCCGTCTTAATCCTCTGTTTTGACCAGCTTTCATCCTTTGGAAAATATGTACCAAAATCCTTTTTCGTGACCACGATCCGGACCAGCGGAGTTTCCATTGATGTCTTTTTGTTCTGGTATACTTCCAGAAACAGGTGCTTCTCATGCCCGATTACCTTAACTGCCGTCACCCCGACATATTTCACATCTTTTTTACAGATTACGGAGGGCAGTTTCAGATATGGGATCTTCTCTATCGTTTTCTTCTTCATTTATTGCTGCCTCCCAGGTAATATTCTCGGATCATCTTCTTTGCCTCTGCAGTTCCCGGTATACCGAAGTCCACCCTGCTGGCATTGATTCCAGCTTCTTTCACGATTTTTTTATCTATAGTAATCCGGTTTGCAAACGAATATTTCAGCAGCACTGCCATACATCCTGTTAAACTCTTGCCTTTCTTTCTCACCTGGTGCGCCATCATCGGTTCTTCCATGCACAGACCTTTGATGTATTCCACCCAGTCGAGCATGAGCCCTTTCAATTTCAGTTCTTTTGCCTCTGCATCCAGTTTTCCGACTGCTGCCGTGGTTGAATCGCACAGTTCCGGAATCATACCTTCCAGATACATCGCTACAAAATCTTCCGGAATCCCGTTCTCCTTTGCAAGCTCACGGATACTGTCCATGTCTTCCTCGTTAAACAAATTCTCGGCCAGCTCATTGATCTCTTTATAGCTGTCCATTTCTCCAAATTTATCAAACATACATATCTCCCTCTTATCCACATGCACAAATCCACATTTCTTTCAAGTAGACCGTGCTTTTGCACTTTTTTATCCACATTTTTCAACTGGTTACAATTTGTAGCCGTTTCATTTCCTGTTTTTCCCTATTTCTTTCAAGTAGAGCCTGTTTTTGAATACGGCAGCATAGACTCAACTTTGAACCGGACTGCATGCGGTTGTAAAAGTCTCTCCAGTTGCTGCCACAAATCTGCATTCTTAAGCTCCTGACCGTTTCCTCTTTTCCATTCCGCCGATTTCCAGAGAGTCATCTTTCCATGTCCATTCGCCAGATAATGGCTGTCTGTATGGATTGTGATCATCGCCGGCCGGATCATCCTCTGCAGTGCCGCAACCGCGCATTCCATCACAAGCTGATGTCCTGTCACATCCTGTACGTCAGTCTTCTTCTCCAGTATTTTCCCCTGGCACACCAGGATATACCGGTACCAGGCTTTCCTCAGCTTTGGAGCATGCGAGGATGTGATCAGAAATATATGTACCTCCTGCATCTTTAAATCCTCCTTTTCAACTGCACTTTTCTTTTTGGCTCCGGAAATCTCGCCATCGTATATCTACGATACTTAAAGCCTGTCACCGGGTTGATTCCCTCGTGAATGGATATGATGTAATAACCTTTTCTTGGCTTCACTTCATTCTTCCATCTCACCAGTTTATCTACGTGAGGCTTTTTCAACAGCATGTTGCGACTGGTGTTGTAACTGGTTTTCTTCAAACGCGGCTTCGCCGGAGCGCCGTCCTTCTTTATTTCCTTTGTATGCTCATCTTTTGTCATGTAAGCAGCAAGCTTTGAAAAATCCTCATCGTATACTTTAGGTTCATTCCTGATCTCAACTGCATAGATCCCGCCTTTTTTCCATGCCTTCTGCATAATACTGGCAGTATCTCCAATCTCGTTCACCACAAAGTGGATATGCCATGCTCCTTTTGTGCCTCTTTCAATATTCCGGATCCAGAACAATTCCCTGTTTCGTTTCTTATACTCTATCCGAACGATCCGTATTGCCTTCTGAAAATCTTTCAATGCTGTTTTCATATCAGGTGGTCTGTTTGCCTGACTATACGTCCATGTACCAAAGCAATCGCCAACATTGAAATATTCCAACAGCTTATGCCTGCATCTCTTCACTTTGTTATTTATATTCACCAGACGCATCTGCTCTTCTGTAGGCTTTTTCTTTTTTATCCGTTTCTGTCCGGGAGCTCCATAATTGCCATCATGATTCTCTTCTATCTCAATGATCTTTCCATTCCGGAATCTGTACTCTTTTCTTCTGGTAGCCATAGTCTTATGTCCTAACTTTAATATCTTTATCAAGTACTATACGGGGCTGTTCCCCCCGTGAAAAAAGTCAAATAAAAACAGGATTTCTCCTGCAAGCTATTGACGTTATGTCCTCCGGATGGTAATATGTATATAGTGATTTTTGTCCGGAGGACATGATTTTTTTGGTCTGTACATTGCAGTGTACAGATCATTTTTTTATGCCTTTATGCATTGATATAAGTTCTCTCAGTTCTTCTGGCGTTCCAAGATCTTCATAAGCTCCAAGAAGATTAGCAACTTCGCCAAATACCGTAAGCTCCTCCTGCTGCCATTCCAGCCTTAATGTTTTCTGTGTGCTCATCTGGATCCTGTACGAACCATTTGGATTTTTTCTTGTTAGTCTCATTCTTTTTTCCTTTAATCAACAATTTCTCCATACATGCCACCGTTTGGCTATGTACACTGCTACGATCAGTGCCAGTGCTCCGGCAAGCTGTTCGCCTGCATTGTTCCAGATCCAAAATGGAAGATAGCTTGCACATCCTCCGATCAAGATGGAATCTATTAAATCTTTCATGCTTGTCCTCCCTGCTGCCTTTATCCGGCAGCCCTCTTTTCGTAGTTCATTGCCTGCAATGCGTTTTCCACGCGCTCTCGGATAATCTCAGATGCTTTTGCACCTGATACCTCCTCTTTTACACCATTAACCTGTATTCTGGTGATAAACTCTATCTTTCCCACATTCTCACCTCCCTGTGATATGGTATGAAATGTGCCTGTCTGCGGTTCCTAGGTCGAAATTTATCGAATTTTGCCGAAATAAGTCGAACTTTGTAGCACATATTGTTTTATATGTTTTAGTCTCCTATACTTTATTCACAAGGCACTGACATGCCTGAGTAAATAAGGAGGAGAATATTTATGTCTGTAAAAATACCTTATGCGTATAGCAATGGTACACTTTCTGTAGAAGTAAGACTCAAACATGCTGCTGATGTATTTTTAGTAGATACGGTAAACTACCATAAATATCAAAAAGGCGAACGTTTTAAATATTATGGTGGTCATTATACAAGAACTCCCGTTCGCATCACCGTATCCGGTGTTGGCAATTGGTATTTAATTGTCCAGGGCAGTGAATATGAATATCGTTTCTACTAATCTGTTTTCCATGAGGCCCCACAGATTGTGGGGTCTCATTCCCTATTTAAAGTCGCATTTTTACACATATACTCTTCAACTTCTTTCATGCAGTCTCTAAGATTAGAAATTGTCATTCCTTTTTCTTCTACAAAACGAATAACTTTCCTTTCTAGTTCCTCTGCATCTTTATGTATCATAAGTTTTTCTTTCTCCACCTCAACTCGCCTCCTTCTGGTCTGACAAAAAATATTCAATTGGTACATTAAAATACTTTGCCAAACGTTTTAAACTTTCTAAGCTTGGTTCTGATCTTCCAGACTTCCAATTAGAAAAAGCAGTTTGGCTTATTCCTGTTTCCTTTGAAATCTGATATGATGTTTTGTTCACTTTCTCTAATAACAAGCTATATTTTTCGTACATAATTACACCTCCTTACGAAAGTATATTCTCTTGCAATTACTTTCGAGCTGTGATATACTTTCAATCATAAAACTACCACATTTTATAAAAGAAAGCATTTCACATTCGAAAGTGTTTTTATAATTGCTTTCGTTTTCGTAAGCAAATAATACGTCTTTTCTCGTTAGTAGTCAAGTGTTTTTACTAACTTTTGTGAAAGTATGCTATCTTTGTGAAAGGAGCCCAATTTATGTACGAAGTATTTGAGCAACTTCTACAAAAGAACGGTGTTACTTCTTACAAAGTTGCAAAAGAAGCCGGCGTGACCCAAACAGCATTGAGCAACTGGAAATCTGGTCGAAGTACACCAACAACAAAAACATTGCAAAAAATAGCTGACTACTTTGGCGTAACCATTGATTATCTTATGACTGGGAAAGATATTTCTGCTCCTCAAGAATTAACTGCCAAGGATAATCGTGATATTGCTAAAGATCTGGACAGTATCATGGAAAAACTTACCTCTGGTGAAGATGGACCTGCAAGCTACAACGGTGAGGAATTGAGTCCGGAAGCTGCAGAGCTATTCCGGGATGAATTGGAAATTGCTTTGAAGAGATTAAAGATTATAAATAAAGAGAAGTACACTCCTAAGAAGTACAAAAAGTAGGTGGATTGCTTGAATCGTAATATCAAGAAAATTGTTTCTTACTATAAAAGAAAAACAGGAACATCAGACCCTTTTGCCATCGCTGATCAGCTTGGTATCCTGTACCAGATTTGTGATCTGCAGTTCGAAGGATGCTATATGTTCCTGAAAAATCACCGCTACATATTCATTAATCAAAGTCTTCCGGAACACGAACAACGTCTGGTCATGGCTCATGAGCTTGGTCATGCTCTCCTGCACCGGAAGGAAAATTGTTATTTTATTCGTAACAAAACACTTTTACTGAATTCCAAAAAGGAAATCGAAGCCAACAAGTTCGCAATGGAGCTGCTGTTACCAGATTCATTCCTTGCGGAATACAGGGATTTTACTATTGATCAGATATCCAGAATGACCGGATATCACCAAAAACTTTTAGAACTAAAATTTCATGAATAATTCAATGGAAATGGAGAATTTTAATGTCAAATTCTATTGATATGAAATCGCAATTTTCATTTATATATGATTTATTATTTTCTATCCTTGCACTTGTAGCTGTTTATCTGGCTTTATGTGATTTAACCACTGGATGCACAGATTTTCAACTTAAGCTCGACAATGCAATCACCGTAATTTTTATTATAGATTACGTTGTTCGAGTTATTGTTGCAAAAAATAAAAGACTTTTCTTTAAACAAAATATTTTTGATTTAATTGCCATTGTACCTTTTAATTCTTTATTTAAGATATTCCGTGTTTTCAAATTTCTTAAAGTATTAAAAGCTCTAAAATTTTTAAAATTGGCTCGTATATCAGCCTATTTTGCAAGATTCTACAAACGGGTAAAATTTTTCTTTGAGATTAATGGACTTAAATACATGGTATTTACCAGTTTGCTCTGTATCATCACAGGCGGCATTGCAATTCATTTTGTTGAAGGAATGGACATTTTTGATGGTATATGGTGGAGTTTTGTGACTACAACAACTGTCGGCTATGGTGATATTTCTCCCACAACTCCAATTGGCCGAATTATTGCGGCTATATTAATGATAGTTGGTATTGGTTTGATCGGATCCCTTACCAGTACTATTACTGCATTATTTTTTCAACAACATGAAAAGTCAGCCAAACTCGATACTAAAAGTGAAATGTTAAAGACATTGCAGGCTCAGCTCGATGATTTCGAAAATTTATCAGATGAAGACATTGAAACAATCTGCAAAACCATACAGTTTCTGCATGACAAATAACTCCTTGTTGAATAAATACAGAGACTTTACTATTGAGCAGATATCCAGAATGACCGGATATCACCAGAAACTGATTCAGCTTCGAGTTGAGAATTGAATAAGTCGGTGACAAATTGTCACCAATTGAAGACGAAAGGATGTGATTATCTTCTTTTTCTATATGTATGACGAAGATGCCAATACTACTGTTCCGGTAGAGGCTGAGTCCGAGAATAATGAGGAACTGGAATTTTTCTTTGATGATAAGGTGAGAAAGGTCTGGCACAAGCAGCAAGAAGAATGGTACTTGTCCGTTTCAGATGTTGTTTCTGTTTTAACTGATAGTAAAGATGTTAAGCAATATATTAAAAAAATGCGTTCCAGAGATTCAGAATTAAACTCCAACTGGGGTACAATCTGTACCCCTGTTCAAATGATTGCACAAGACGGAAAGAAAAGACGTATAAATGCTGCTACTATAAAAGGTGTACTCCGTATCATTCAGTCAATTCCTTCAAAGAAAGCTGAACCATTCAAGTTGTGGCTTGCAAAAGTTGGAAAAGAGCGTCTGGATGAAATTGCAGATCCTGAACTTGCCTTTGAACGTATGATCCGTACATACCGTCAAAAAGGATATAGTGAAAAATGGATTGAGCGTAGGCTGGAAGCTATCGATCACAGAAAGAATCTCACCGCTGCCTGGGATGAAGCCGGTATTAAATCCGGAAAGCATTATGCTATGTTGACTGACACGCTTACACATGAATGGTCCGGCAAACATGTAAAAGACTATAAAGCATTCAAAAATCTGCACAAAGAAAATCTCAGAGACAACATGACAGACATCGAGTTAGCTCTAAATCAGCTCGCAGAAATATCCGCCACTCTAATTGCCAACTCGCAAAAACCAAATGGTTTTGCTGAGACTCGCAAAACAGTTGTCGAAGGTGGTTCTATTGCCGGCAATGCCAGAAAAGAATTGGAAGGAAAGCTTGGTCACAGCGTTATTTCACCACTTAATGCTTCAGATCCTGCATTGCTTGATAACAACGAAGAATAACCAAAAAGAAAAGCCGCCTCAGTATTGGCGTACTGAAGCGGTTCAGATCTCCGAAGAGATACTCGTTTTGCAAGAATTATTGTATCATCTTCGGAGCAGGCGCACAACCAGAACGTTTGTGCGGCTGTTATTTTTGTACCCAATTTTACATATTTTATAAAACCGAGGTGATATCATGAGTGATCGTATTGGAGCTTTATATATACGAGTCTCCACAGATGATCAGGCGGAGCTTTCTCCTGATGCTCAGAAGCGCCTGCTGCTGGACTATGCTAAAAAGAACGGTATCATTATCTCTAATGATTTTATCTTTTCCGAGAGTGTATCCGGCCGGCATGTTCAAAAGCGTCCTGAGTTTCAACGTATGATCGGCATTGCCAAGCAGCCGTCACATCCGATTGATGTGATACTGGTCTGGAAATACTCCAGATTTGCCCGTAATCAGGAGGAATCTATCGTATACAAGAGTATGCTCAAGAAAGACCATGTGGAGGTAATAAGCGTATCTGAGCCTCTTATAGATGGTCCTTTTGGTTCTCTGATCGAGCGTATTATTGAATGGATGGATGAATACTACTCTATCCGTCTCTCCGGAGAAGTTCTTCGTGGCATGAAAGAAAAAGCTCTCCGGAATGGATACCAATCCTCTCCCTGTCTTGGCTATGAGGCTGTGGGACACGGAAAGCCTTTCCAAATCAATGAAGCCGAGTATGCTATGGTATCTTATATCATGGATCTGTACGATAATCAAAACATGGATGAAACTGCCATTGCAAGGAAATGTAATGATCTGGGATATAAGACCAAACGGGGTAATCCATTTGAGCGGCGAACCATTGATCGGATCCTGCAGAATCCTTTCTACTGTGGAATCGTGTCCTGGAATGGAGTAGAGTTCGAGGGCGCGCATGAAGTCCGGATTTCAAAAGAACGTTTTGACCGGAGGCAAAGATTGATTGCTTCCCGCAAACGTCCCATGAAAGCCCGGAATATATCTACGTGCAAGCACTGGTTATCCGGATTGCTGAAATGCTCTGTCTGTGGTGCTACCCTCTCCTACACCGGCAACGGCAAGTGTCCATACTTCCAATGCTGGAAATATGCAAAGGGATTTCACAAAACTTCTGTCGCGCTGTCTGTAAAAAAAGCAGAAGAAGCTGTGATCGAATATTTTGATCAGGTTCTTGCCGGTGCGGACTTTACATATGTACGCAAAGAACAGCCTGCTGCAGATGAGACTGCTGCCATTGAACAGCTCCAGAAGGAACTATCCAAACTCTCTGCCAGAGAAAACAGGATCCGTGATGCATACGAAAGTGGAATTGATTCGTTGGAAGAATATAAAGCCAACAAAGAACGGTTGATCAGTAATCGACTACAGCTTGAAACTGAATTGGAAAAGCTCCGAAAAGAGCAGGAAGAAAAAGAAGTAAACAAGGAAGATGTGCTTCATGAGATTAAATCTTTGAATGACATACTCAAAAATCCAGATGTGAGTTATGAAGAAAAAGGAACTCTGATACGTACAATTGTTGACCAGATTATATATGACAAAGAATCCGGTAAAATGTACTTTGACATTATCGTATCATGATTCCAGTTCTTCTTTTCCCCTTATAAAGTGCCCGAAGCCCGCATAAATACTGGGTTTGTGGCACTATTATAGGGTATTACAGTCCGGGCCACCATACTGACTCATGATGAACTGGGCGATCTTTGCATTTGGAGTCTTAATATTTACCGGATACTGCAGTCTTTTTTCATAATTCCACATAAACTATCTGCACCCTCCTTCCGTTTCCCATGGGAATGGCTGTTGCACCCATTTCCATGTATCCCCACCAGATTCCAGTGCAGCATCTACTGTCAGTGGGCCATAACACTGCGCATATTCTTTCAGCAGTTTCTGGCGTTCCTGTTCACACTCCTGATAAAAGGAGATTGCCTCTTCACAGCATGGATGTGTATCCAGATAAAGCAGAACATCATTTACTGCAAAACTGACTTCGTTGATACGGTTCATTAATTTTTCTTTTGCAGTACACTGATTGCGATACATCATCTCTGCCCACCTCTCTTTCCACAAAATGGTTTACAGAGCTGCGGAAAAACAGTTCCGACCTTCAACGCATATCCAAGATCATATGTCGTAGTAAATTTCTGGCAGGGAACATACGCCATGGCTGCTTCCATCTGATCGATGTGTGTATACATTTCCGCATCTCTGGTTTTGGCATCCGGAAGGTGACACGGGCATGGCGAAGGGCGGGATGGCTGATTTCTGGAATTATTACGGCAGGAACACTGCTGCCCGGACATCATCTCTTTTGCCATTCCACAAGTTGCATTATATGGGCGGCCACATGGACGGTTCATCTGATAATTTTCCATGAGCAAATCCTTTCTGTCACAAATAATATGTCTCTATATTTTATGACATAAATATGGAATGGTGCGCATATCTGCCCATAAAAACAGCTCCCTTCACCGGGGAGCTGCACATTTCTTATCGCATTACTCAATCACATATGCATCTACGATTTCTCCGTAATATGCAATGTGTGTATCTCTGTTTGCACCTGAAAATGAACTTTCTACATTCTGTGGGTAAAACTTCTCTCTGTTTTCCTCTGTCATGGCCTCTGTATCCTGTGTCTGTTTATAGACTACTTTGCATTCCAGTGTCAGTGGAAGTTCTTTTACTCCCGGGACAGAAATTGTTTCCGGTTCTTCGTAAGTCAGACCAATTTCTTTCGCTTTATCTACATCCCTTCCTGATTTTGCCCCACAGTATCCAAGAATTTTTTTTGCACTGTCATCCAGTGGAATATTAACCGTAAATTCGCCATTCTTCTCAAGAAGACTCCTTGTAAAACGACTTTCTCTGACAAATGTAATAAAAACTGGTTTTCCCCATTCTACGCCAACCATTCCCCAGGAAATTGTCATAGAGTTCACTCTGCCATCTGCTTTTCCGGTAATCAGCACTCCATTTTTTACTCCGTTCAAAATTTCTCCCATATGTTCAAAAACATCTATTTTTTTCTTCATGATCTTATTTTCCTCCTGTTAGTTTACATACATTTCTTTTGTACTTTATCTTAAGATAAAAAACAGGAATCTGCAAGTATTTTGTACTTTATCATTCACGTTTTTAAATGTATAATAGAAGTACTTTAACAAAGGAGTTCAGAATCATGTCACCATCAAAATCCAAAAATCTTACCCCTTCCTATGCAGTCATCCAGGGACTGTACTGGATGTATTTTGCAGCAATCATGAGTTTTTCCGGTTTTTTTCTTCTTTCCGGTGGATTTACCAATACTCAGATTGGAATCCTTGCAGCTATAGCAGGACTTCTGTCTGCAGTACTGCAGCCTGTCCTTGCAGGTTACGCTGACCAGCCACAAAGCCCCTCCCTGAAAAAACTGATCCAGATGCTGTATTTTCTTCAGCTGATCCTTGTGATCGGATTATTTTTATCCCATTCTCTCATACTTACCGGACTTCTTTATGGTTCCAGTATTGCCCTGCTGCAACTGATGACTCCTTTTATTAATTCCCTTGGAATGGAAAGCATCAATCAGGGACATTCTCTCAATTTTGGTCTTGCACGTGGAATGGGATCTGTCGCTTATGCCTGTATCTGTTACATTCTGGGGATCATTACGGTAAAAGCCGGACCTGTTTCCATCCCGATCACTGTAATTGTCCTTACCCTGCTGTCTCTTGGTATCCTTATTCTTTTTCCATTTTCCAAAGCAAAATCAGACAGCACTGCCACGAATGCTCCCAAAAGCAGCTCAGACAGTAATCCAATACTTTTTTTCAGGAAATACAAACGTTTTTCCCTGGTACTGCTCGGATGTATCTTTATCTATCTCAGCCATGTTCTGCTGAATAACTTTAATTTTCAGATTGCCCTGGCAAAAGGGGGCGGAAGTGCAGAAATGGGAACAGCCTCAGCAATCGCCGCCATATGCGAATTACCAACGCTTTTCCTTTTTGGCTATATCATCCGCAAATTTCGCTGTGACCTTCTGCTAAAAACTGCCGGTATCTTTTTCACGATAAAAGCACTTGGCACGCTGCTTGCTCCGGGTATTCCGGTATTTTACGGCGTACAGATTTTTCAGATGCTCGGATGGGGACTTATGACTGCAGCTTCTGTTTATTATGTAAATGCCCTAATGGAACCGGAAGACGCAATCAAGGGGCAGGCCTATTTCACAATGGCATATACCCTTGGAAGCGTACTTGGTTCTTTTCTTGGCGGAACACTCATCGACCTTGCCGGAGTACACGCAATGCTGCTCTTCTCAACAGTCTCTGCATTCATTGGTGCACTGATCGTACTAATCTTTGCTGAACGTACTTCAAAATAATATTCCAAAAAACACCGCAAACAGATACTACTTTCATCTGTCTGCGGTGTTTTTCATTTGTTATTTTTCATTTATTATTTTTCATTTGTTTCGTTTCCATCTGCTCTGTTTATTCGCACAAATCTCATTCCACTGACAATTCCCACAGATTTCCACCCGTTTTCCTGACTCGATCACATTTTTCTGCACATTTTCCACAAATTCCTGAAATCTCATCTGTGCTTTTTCACTGAGTCCGCATGCTTCAAGCACTTTACGGTCATAGGCTTCCACCAGACCGGCACTCACGCAACTTCCCTCTTTCAGATTCGGACACTCTTTACAGATTTCATCTCCGGATACGGTAAGCTCAATATCTGCGCCTTTTTCAAAAAACTCCAGCATCTTCTGCATATTTACTGTGAATCCGTCACTGTAGCCTTTTCCTTCAAAATACGCAAGACACATTCCATGATGCGGTCTTAAACAGATCATGCTACAAATTTGCGGAGCTTTCTGGAAAGACCATAAGCCAGAACAATTTTAATAATATCCGGAATGATAAATGGAATGACACACCATCCCAGAACAGTTGCAAGACCAACGGCACCATTCGCTCTGCTGTAAACGATCATAAACCATGCAGTACCAAAAGCATAGCATACGATCAGTCCTACGATCATGGACACAATCTGCATTACGGATTTCTTACCCGGAAGTTTTTCCATTGCCCACATAACAAGGGCAGAAAACAGAAAACCAATAATATATCCGCCAGTTGTTCCAGCAAGAACACCAATACCTCCAGAAAATCCTGCAAATACCGGTACTCCAATTGCTCCAAGCAGAATAAATACCAATATGGAAAGTGTTCCTCTTTTTCCACCAAGGACACCTACCGCTACAAAAACGCCAAACGTCTGCAGTGTAAACGGAACAGCTGTCGGAATGGATATCCAGGAACAGATTGCCATAATAACTGCAAATACGGCAATGTACACAATATCATAAGTTTTACTTCTGGTTGCTGCTATTGTACTCATTTTTTTCTCCTCCTCGTGATGACAGTTCTATCTGTTATCTATTTAACAATTTAACACAGGCCTTTCCAATTGTCAACTTAATATAAAAAGAGGTTTACATTTAAAAAATTATATTCTTAAATGTAAACCTCTTTTTATAATATTATTTATCGTCAACTATTTCTGTTGATGTACATAAACCTCCATCTGGTTATATGGAATCACAATTCCGTTAGCATCAAATTCTTCTTTTATCTTCTGATTCAGGCGCCATTTCGTTGGCCAGTAACGTTCTGTCGACACCCAGACACGCAATCCCATGATCACTGCACTGTCTGCAAGCTCGTCCACAAACACAACCATTTCTTTTGTGTCGCTTTTGGTATCTGCATCTTCTCTGAGAATTTTCTCAATGATTCTCTTTGCCTTCTGAATATCTGCCTCATAGGAAATTCCAACTTTGATCTCAAGTTTACGATTCTCCTTGGCCGTTACATTTATGATTGTACTGTTTGACAGTGTTCCATTTGGTACCACAATTTTTTTATTGTCAATGCTCAGAAGTGTTGTATAGCAGATCTCAATCTTGGCGACCGTACCCTCACACCCGTTTGACTGATCCTGAATGATATAATCTCCAACTACAAAAGGTTTAAAAAGCAACAAAAGAACTCCTCCTGCCAGATTTGCAAGACCTCCCTGTAGTGCCAGACCAACCGTCACACCTGCCGTACCAAGCAATGCCGCTACAGAAGATTCCTTTACACCAAGGCTTACTGCAATATTGATGATCAGAAGGACATACAAAACCGCTTTCCCGGCAGAAGAAGCAAACTGTATCACACCAGCATCCACATTGGCTCTCTCCAGAGATCGTCTCATAACATTCAATATCCACTGAATGATTTTTCGTCCCACGAAGAACACAATTACTGAAAGAACAACTTTAATACAAAATCCCATAACTGCCGGAACCTGGTTTTCCATATACTGTTTAAAATTCAACAGATCTTTCAGACTATCCTTCACACCGTCAATTCCCATTTCCTGCAGACCTTCATCTACTTTACTGACAGTTTCACTGACTGTATCCATAAAAAATCCCTTTCTTTTTTCAATCTGTAATTGTATCTATCATACATCTCTGATATTTTCTTTTGTATTTATTAATATACCATGATTTTTCTGCAAAAACTATTTTAAATATTTAAAAATCCCATATACAGTGATATAATGGAAACGCTTATAAAATTATATTCTTTTTACGGAGGAAAGCATGCATATTATAATTGTCGGATGCGGCAAAGTTGGAAGCACCCTTGCAGAGCAATTACAGGAAGAAGATACTGATCTTACTCTGATCGATACAGATGCAGACGTTATCAACAATCTCACCGAAGATATTGATGCCATGGGGATTGTTGGAAATGGAGCCAGCATCAATACACTTATGGAAGCCGGCGTCAAAACTGCTGATATCATGATTGCAGTCACCGCTTCTGATGAATTAAACCTGCTCTGCTGTCTGATTGCACAGAAAACCGGACATTGTCAGACCATTGCCCGTGTACGCAATCCAATTTACAGTAAAGAGATTGGTTTTATTCAGGAACGCCTTGGTCTTTCCATGATCATCAATCCGGAACTGGCCACTGCCAGAGAAATCTCAAGACTTCTGCGTTTTCCGGCAGCCATCAAAATCGATCCATTTTCAAAAGGACGTGTAGAACTTCTCAAGTTTAAAGTTCTCCCGGAATTTGAACTGGATGGAATGTCAGTTTCCCAGATTACAGACAAATATCGCTGTGATGTTCTGTTTTGTGCCATTGAAAGTAAAACGACCTTAAGCATCCCGGGCGGTGATCATCTGGTTCACAATGGCGATTTTATCTCTATTATCGCAACACCCAAAAATACAGCTCTTTTCTTTAAAAAGATTGGGCTGAAGACACATCAAGTCAAAAATACTCTGATCATTGGCGGCGGCACAATTTCCTATTATCTTGCCAAAGCCCTTTCTGATCTGAAGATCAGTGTTAAGATCATTGACAAGAACAAAGAGCGCTGTGAAGAACTCAGCGAGATGCTTCCAAATGCCACAATTATCTGCGGTGATGGTACAGACCGCGCACTTCTCATGGAAGAAGGTCTTTCCACAGTAGAATCCTTTGTCACACTCACAAACATGGACGAGGAAAACATTTTCCTGTCACTGTCTGCAAAAAATATGACACAGGCCAAACTGATTGCCAAAGTAAACCGTCTTCCTTACAAAGACGTTATCGATGAGTTGGATATTGGAAGTGTGATCTACCCGAAATATATTACCTCTGATTCTATTCTCCGGTATGTACGTGCCATGCAGAATACTATCGGAAGTAACGTAGAAACCCTTTATCATGTGCTTGACAATCAGGCGGAAGCGCTTGAATTTATCATTCGTGATAATTCTCCTGTTGTGGGAATTCCACTTTCCAAACTGAATCTGAAAAACAATCTTCTTGTTTGCTGCCTTACACGTGAGGGGACTGTCAGAATTCCAAGAGGACAGGATTCCATTCAGATTGGCGACAACGTGATCATTGTCACAACCCATAAGGGACTTCGCGATATCCGCGATATTCTGGCATAAGAAGGGATGTATACAGATGAATTTTCGAATTATTGCTTATATCGTTGGATGGGTGTGTAATTTTCAGGCAATGTTCATGGTTCTTCCATGTATCACGGCTCTCATTTATCAGGAACATGAATTTTTCGCTTTTCTGATTTCCATGATTGTCTGCCTGATCGTAGGTCTTCCACTGACTATCCGAAAACCTAAGAACAAAGTTTTTTATACCAAAGACGGATGTGTTGCAGTAGCTTTGAGCTGGTTTGCACTTTGTATTTCCGGTGCAGTACCTTTTGTCCTCAGCGGTGCTATCCCACATCCAATCGATGCTTTTTTTGAGACAGTATCTGGGTTCACAACAACCGGATCCAGTATCCTGACAGATGTGGAAGTTCTCCCTCATTGTATTCTGATATGGAGAAGTTTCACACACTGGATCGGTGGCATGGGGGTTCTTGTATTCTTGCTCTCACTGCTGCCACTTGCCGGCGGGTATCATATGAATCTGATGAAAGCCGAAAGCCCTGGTCCTTCCGTCGGCAAACTGGTTCCAAAAGTTCAGCAGACCGCCAAAATTCTTTACACGATTTATATTGGAATGACACTGTTCCAGATTATTCTTCTTCTGATTGGCAGAATTCCTCTGTTCGATACCCTGTGTATTTCTTTTGGTACAGCCGGTACTGGTGGATTTGGTATCGTCAATGACAGTATGGGAAGCTACAGCACCTACTGTCAGGTTGTCACAACGATTTTTATGATTCTTTTTGGAGTCAACTTTTCTGCATATTATCTTCTTCTTACGAAAAAGTTTGTGCAGGCATTTAAATTTGAAGAAGTACGTTATTATTTTGGAATCATTCTCGCTGCAATCCTTGTGATCGGATTAAATACAGCTCATCTGTTCCGCAATCTGGGTGAAGCATTTCAACAGGCAGCCTTTCAGGTTGGTTCTATCATTACAACAACCGGTTTTTCCAGCACAGATTTCAGCCAGTGGCCCTCTTTGTCCAAAACGATTCTCGTACTTCTGATGTTTGTCGGTGCATGCGCCGGAAGTACCGGTGGCGGAATCAAAGTTTCCCGAATTTTGATTCTATGTAAAGCAGCCAAAAAAGAATTCCAGTTATATCTGCACCCGAATGCAGTCAAAAAAATCAAAATGGATGAAAAAACGATTGGACATGATATCATCAGATCTACAAACATTTATCTGAGTGTATATCTCCTGATCTTAGCAGCTTCTGTCCTTATTATCTCTCTGGATAATTTTGATCTTATTACAAACTTTACAGCAGTCACCGCAACATTGAATAATATCGGTCCTGGTCTGGAAATTGTAGGCCCGATGGGGAACTTCAGTTCCTTTTCCTATCTTTCCAAATGTGTGTTAATTTTTGACATGCTTGCCGGACGATTGGAAATTTTTCCTCTGATGCTTCTTTTCTTTAAAGGAACCTGGAAGAAATTCTAGTTCACAATTTTTTCAAATTTATACCATATTTTTTTCACATTTATTAGGTATATTAATATGCATAGAAGGTGCATGCCTTCTATAAAATATTTTTCTTTTTCATACGCGCCGGTACGAAAGTACCGGCCTCCTTCCATTTATGGAACTTTTTTTATTTACGCAACGTCAAAAGCTCTGTCGTATCAATCACTGATACAACAGAGCTTTTTATTACTGTAAATTATCGCTGATCGTCTGCCAGATACTGCTGTTTTCAAATCCCAGCTTCCACTGTGCAACGCCCGCAAGATTATATTTCGGAATCAGTTTCACTTTCTCCGCAATCGATTGTGCATCTTCCAGCCAAATCTGATACGTTGAATTATCTTTTTCAAATGTTGCATAATTCTGACTGACACTTCCGTCCCATACAGCTTCAACGCCATTTTCAGTAAGGACATTCTGTGCTTCATCCATTCCAATCGCCTCACTGGTCAGAGCCCCACCAGTTGTTTTCCAAAGTCTTGTATAAAACGGAATTGCAAGAACTGTTCTTTCTGCCGGCGCTTCTGCAATCGTATCCTGCACGCCCTGCTCCACCCATGGAAGAGAGGCCACAGATCCGGCATCTGACCCTACATAATGTTCATCATACCCCATAATAACAATATAATCTACCACCAGTCCTTGTTCTCTGCGGTCATAATGGCTGGTAAAATCTTCCGGAACCGGATTATCTACTGAAAGAACAAGATTATTCTTATGACATTCAATAGAAAGTTCTCTTAAAAATTCCAGGAAATGAGGTCCCGCATCTTCACTGAGTGTCTCGAAATCCACATTTATACCATCTAGCCCAACGGTAGTTGCTGACTGAATCAGCTGCTGAATCATATTTTGTCTGGATGACAACTGTGAAAGTGTATCCGTTGTACTCACTTCTGCCGTAAAATTATCAATCAGTCCCCAAACCTTTAATCCGCGTTCATGTGCAAGTGCCACATAGTCCGCCGACGCAATATTTCCTATATTTCCTGCTGTGTCCTGAATATAATACCATGTAGGAGAAATTACATTTACACCGCTGACATTTGCGATCGTGTCCGCCAGATATGCATTTGCATCCTGACTTGTCACCTGATGCCAGCTCATATTTACTTTTCCATCCATAGTAAGATAGGTATATTCCTCTTTCTCAAATGATCTCTCAAAATCTTTTGTCTCAGCAGATGCTATCATATCCTTCTGAACATATCCTATATAGCCATCCATTGTAGCAACCTGGGCCCAGTCTTCCAGTTCTTCCAGAAAGATTAATGTATCCCCCGTCTTCACATCTGTCAGGATCGGAGACTTGATTCCACCCTGATAACGGATACTTGTATCTTTTTTAGCTGTCGTTGTCTGCACTCCGGTAAATCTGTACTGGATTGCAACTCTGTTCGGATTTTCATATACATAGGCATCCAGGTCTGTAAATTTCTGCACGAAACCAAGACGCAGATAAACTGTTCCATCCTTCAGCCATACATCGCCTTCTCCGCTCTCTGCTGCCGGATAATACTGCAATTCAGAAGGTGTCGCATAAAGTACTTGCTGGTCAGCACTATCCCAGTAATATCTCTGATTCAGATATGTATTTACCATATCAAGTGGAAGATATATCTGATCTCCTGACATCAATGCGCGTTCTTCCATGATTTCAGTTCCCAGAACAACTGCCATTTCCCCATCTCCGGGCTGTCCATAATATTCTGTAAGATTCATTCTTTCTTTTGTAGGAATATATTTCTTAATAAAATGCATTCCCAGCCCCATAACTGCCAGCACTAAAATCAATATGCAGACAATTACGACAGGCATGTGTTGATTTCTCGTTTGTTTTTTTGCCTGATGCTTCATCTGTTTCTCCCTTTAATTTCAGATAAGATCTGTAACCATTCTGTGTTGCGCTTCTTTTTTTCTTACGTATCGTAACACTTTTTATGCTATTCTCAGTAACCTGATTATTACATATACTTTTTTATTATAACATGCTTTACTATATAATGTCTTAACTAATTATAAATTTTCAAATATTTCCTGTACAGAATCATTACCTCAGATTTTTTAATTTTGTGCAGGATTTTCCGGTCTGGTTAAGTACGAGAGGGGAAACTGCACTTGTACCGGAAAATCGCTGCAATCATCTTATGTATATAAAAGCAGGTATTTATCATCTTCTGTTTTTGGGAAGTTCCCTGATATGTTCAAAGTTCACTTTTGCAATCCTGCCTTCTTCATCTGCAGTATAATCCCTCATGTAACCACCGTCTTCTGCGATCATACAGGCTTTCGCAATACATTTCGGTGTACTGGGATTTCCATTCAGAAAAAGCCTGACACCTTGTTTCCGATAATCTTTTAATTCATCCTTCAAAGGTTTCAATGACTTTTTACTGCATTTACTGTGTGACATATTTTATTTTTTTCGGCCCTCCTTTCCTGAAATTGATTTTAGAAAACACCTGATAGGTTCAAGAAAAAATAATCCTCCGTATAATTGAATTTAATCTTATGGTGGGATTTCCACACTGCCCCAGCAAGAACGCTGTATGATATGTTGTATTACCGGCAATGATATGGAAGGAAAATGTATTGTGTAAGTTTTGCCTCTAATCTGTTCTTCAGCTATATGACGAATATTTTTTCTTATTCCTCATTATACAGAGTTCCTTTGTTTATGCAAGCCTTTTTAGCACTTTATCTAAAAATTCCCAATTAATTTCTAAATATTTTATAAATAGACAGGTTCTATTTCTTTACATTTTCTATGATTGTGGTATATAATATGTCATATTAATAAGTCATGGACTATATAGCCTGTCGTTCTGATATTTTCATATAATATAGCAGAGACAGGTGCATAAGAATAGGATGTGATCATAATGAAAATAGAAAAAATCAATGAAAATCAAATCCGCTGTACATTAACCCGAGAAGATCTCGAAAGCCATCAGGTTAATCTCAAAGAGCTGGCTTATGGTTCCGAAAAGGCAAAAAAACTTTTCCGCGATATGATGCAGCAGGCACAGATACAGTTCGGTTTTGAGGCTGATAATATTCCTCTCATGATCGAAGCAATCCCGGTCAATTTGGACAGTGTCATCCTCATCGTTACTAAAGTAGAAGATCCGGAAGAACTGGATACTCGTTTTTCCAAATTTTCACCATATAAGGATAATGCTCAGGCAGAACCACTTCAACTTGACGGAGCAGACAACATTATTGATATCTTCCAGAAAATATGTGAGGCAAAAATGAAAGGTACTACTCGCAAGCAGGCCAATCAGAAAGAAACTTCTGAGAAATCTGCTGCCTCTTCTGAAACACCGACAGTTGATCTGATCCGGTTGTTCAGCTTCTATCATTTGGATGATGTCATCGCTGCTGCACACGGTCTGAATGGATTTTTCACAGGCAAAAATACTCTTTATAAAGATTCTTCAGACGGTCGTTACCAGCTTGTCCTTCATCAGTCTGAATACTCACCAGAAGAATTCAACAAAGTTTGCAATATTCTTTCTGAATATGGATCTGGCAGAGCATTTTCCGCAGCCGGTGAAGCTCATCTGAAGGAACATGGAGAACTGATTTCTTCCAGTGCCCTTCAGCAACTTACACAGCTTTGATAAACACCATGACTTATAAAATGCAAAAAAGACTGGCCCGAAAGCCAGTCTTTTTTATGCGGTAAATCCGTGCTTATTCACCAAGGAAATCATTGATCTGCTGAACCAGAACATCTGCGTCCATTCCATGAACCATAGCTGCTTCTTCCAGAGATTCCATCTGTGAAGACGGGCATCCAAGGCAGTGCATACCAGCTCTCATGAGAATTGGTGCAATATTAGGATCTAAAGTAATTAACTGGCCAATCAGCATGTCTTTTGTAACTTTTGCCATTGTAAATTGCCTCCTTTAATATGGAATTCTTAAAATTCCCGACTACGATTTATTATAATATAAAAGTTAGAAGCGGTCAACCAAAAATATCAATTTTTTTGCTTGTTCACAATTTTATACTTGTAATCCATAAAGATATATATTAGAATAACGATATAGAACCTGTAAGGGTACTAACGAGAATAAAGGAGGATACTATAATGGCATATGTAATTTCTGACGAATGTGTAAGCTGTGGAACATGCGCAGCTGAATGTCCAGCTGAAGCAATTTCTGAAGGTGCAGAGCATTTCGAAATCGATGCTGATGCTTGCCTTGACTGTGGAACATGCGCTGATGCCTGTCCTACAGAAGCTATTCACCCAGCTGAATAATTTCATTCATATCAACCAAAAAGCTGCAGCGTCTGCTGCAGCTTTTTTATATTCCGTTACTTATCCCGGCGCCTTCGTCCAGATTTTTTCTCAGCAGCAGCTGCTGCCTCTTTTCGTGCAAGCTGCTGTCTGCGTATCGCATAATCAAGCGATCTGCATCTTTCTTCATCTTCATTCTGTGCCTTCAGTTCCTGCGTGATCAGTCTTTCAAGAATCGCCTGAAATTCTAAGATCTTATCATTTTTCCCCTCGTCTTTTTTGGATATTTTTTCTTTTAAATCCCTGTCTGTTTTTACTTCAGCATGATCTATGACTTCTCCTTCCAGAAGTGTTGATGCACTTTCTCCAAATCCGGTCATAGATGCTGTTATCTGAGGGATCAGGTTCTTGATTGCCCGAAGCTGCAATCCTCTTTTCTTCAGTTCTTTAATATTCAAAAAAAGTTGAATATCATATCCGGTGTAATAACGGTGTCCCAATTCGTTTCTGTGAATCTGTAGTTCCAGTTCCTCTTCCCAGTATCGCAGGACATATGACTTGACTCCAGTCATTTCCACCGCCTGTCTGACTGTATATCGTGTCTCCATCATGCACCTCCTTATGAACTTCATTACATTTTATTATAAAAAGTAACCCTTACGAATTCAACAAAAAACGTTCGACAAAAAAGCAGGCATCCACCTCAGAACTATGTTTATTCTTCGGTAGATACCTGCTTTCTGCTTTTTTATTATTTCTTCATGTTTACAAACTGTGTATATCTTGGCAGCCATACCAGTTCAATCGTTCCGATTGGACCATTTCTTTGTTTGGCAATGATTACTTCTGCAATATCTTTCTTCTCTGTATCTTTGTGATAATAATCATCGCGATACAAAAACATAACGACATCGGCATCCTGCTCAATCGCACCAGACTCTCGAAGATCCGAAAGCATCGGTCTGTGATCCGGTCTCTGTTCAACCGCACGACTAAGCTGCGACAGTGCAATGACCGGTACACTCAGTTCCCTGGCAAGTGCCTTAAGCGAACGAGAGATATCAGAAATTTCCTGCTGACGTGAATCACTTTTGCCACTGCCACTCATCAACTGAAGATAGTCGATCATAATGATTCCAAGATTATGTTCCAGTTTATATTTTCGACATTTGGATCGCATTTCCGCAATACTGATTCCCGGTGTATCATCAATGATCAGGTTGGAACGTCCAATGATATCCGCTCCTTCCACCAGCTTTGTCCAGTCCTCATCTTTCAGATTGCCGGTACGCATATTCTGTGAATCGACATGCGACTCCATCGCCAGAAGTCGGTTTACAAGCTGTTCCTTTGACATTTCCAGACTGAATATCGCAACCGTAACATCTTTACGAAATGCCATATACTGTGCAATGTTCAGAACAAATGCAGTTTTACCCATAGAAGGACGTGCTGCGATCAAAACCAGATCTGACGGATGCATACCTGACGTCTTGTAATCCAGATCGATAAATCCTGTCGGAATACCGGTTACACTGCCTTTCAGTTTGGATGCCTTCTCAATGTTGTTGATTGCATTCAACACAACCTGCTGAATCGGTACATAATCCCCGCCAATACTTCTCTGCAGAATATTAAACAGTTTCTTTTCCGACTCTTCAAGAATCATCTCTGTACTTTCTTTTTCCAGATAACAGGTATTTGCAACATCTTCTGTCGCTTTGATGAGGCGACGCAAAAGTGCTTTTTCACTTACAATGTTGGCATAATACTTCACATTGGCAGAAGTAGGAACTGCCTCAATAAGCTCTCGTACATATTCCATACTGCTGATATCCGGAGGAAGATCTTTTTCTTTCAGTCGATTCTGCAGAGTGATCAGATCAACCGGCTTCCCTTCATTACAAAGCTCTACCATTGCATCAAAAATAATGCCATACTGATTCTGATAAAAGTCATCACTTGTCAGGATTTCCGATGCAATCAGAATCGCATCTCTGTCAAGGAGCATGGCGCCGATGACAGACTGCTCTGCCTCAATACTGTGAGGCGGTATTCTTTTTATCAGCGCTTCTTCCATAGCAGATTCTCCTTACTTATGCTTCTTTGATCCATACTTTCAGACTTCCGGTTACTTTAGGATGCAATTTCACCGGAACCTGTGTCACACCGAGATTTCTGATCGGACTTGGCAGTTGAAGTTTCTTTTTATCAATATCCAGCCCAAGCTGAACTTTGGCTGCTTCTGAAATTTCTTTGGAAGATACAGATCCGAAAGTTCTTCCGCCTTCTCCTACTTTCAGTGTCAGAATGATTTCTTTTGTTTCAAGATCTTTTGCAAATGCCTGTGCTGACTCAAGATTTTCCTGTGCAACTTTTTCTGCATTGGCTTTCTGAAGTTTCAGGTCATTCAGATTCTTCGGAGTAGCCTCTACTCCCAGTTTTTTCGGAAGAATCATATTTCTTGCATATCCGTCACTTACATTTACAATGGTGCCTTTTTTACCAAGTGCCTTTACGTCTTCTAATAAAATTACTTTCATTTCTTGCCTTTTTCCTCCTGATACAACTCATCTATAATTTCTTTCAGCATATCCTGTACTTCGTCAATCGGACGTTTTACCTGTGCGCCGGCAATATTAATATGTCCGCCACCGCCAAGTTTTTCCATCATTACCTGTACATTAACTTCATCGATTGCACGGGCACTGACATAAACTTCTTTATTATATGTGGTCAGTACAAATGATGCTTTTACACCGGCAATATTCAAAAGTTCATTTGCCGCCTGTGCACCGACAACTGTCGGACTTTCCAGTCCCTCACTCGGACATTTTGCAATAGCAAAGCATCCTCTGTAGATTTCTGCTGTTCGAACAGCTTCCGCTCTTGCCTTATAAGAATCAATATTATCACGAAGCATCTTACGCACTCTGGTCATATCCGCACCGGAACGACGCAGGAATGCGGCGGCCTCAAATGTACGCACACCGGCCCGTGTAATGAAGTTGTTTGTATCTATCATAATACCGGCATAAATGCAATCTGCCTCAATATTACGAAGTCTAAGATCATCCGAGAAATACTGCAGGATCTCAGCTACCATTTCACATGTTGAAGATGCATATGGTTCTACATAGGATAATACCGCGTTCTGGATCACTTCGTTGCCTCTTCGGTGATGGTCGAGAACCACGATTGTCTTTGTCATGTACAAAAGTTCTTCGCACTCTGTATAGCTTGGCTTATTTGTATCAACAACAACCACTACCGTATTGTCATCTACCAGTTCCATTGCCTGGTTCCGGTCAATGAACATAGATGGTTCATAGTCCGGATTATTTATATATCCAGCCATAAGCGGACGTATGGATGTAGATGGGTCATTTACAACAATGTGTACCGGTTTGCCAAGTGTCTTACCTGCACGATAAATACCAATAGCCGCGCCCAGAGCATCAACATCTGTGATCTTATGCCCCATAACAACAACACGTTCTTTAGTGCTCATGAACTCTTTCAGCGCCTGTGCTTTGACACGGGCTTTGACACGGGTAGTCTTTTCCATCTGCTGGGCCTTGCCACCATAATAAGTAATGCTGTCACCGTTTTTGATAACAACCTGATCTCCTCCACGTCCAAGTGCCATTTCAATGGCAATACGTGAATACTCATAGTTCTGAAGATAAGTTGCAGCATTCAGACCGATACCAATACTTAAAGTCACTGTCATTTCGTTACCGATATTAACAGTTTTTACTTCATCAAGGATATGGAATTTCTGCTCCTTCAACGTTTCCAGCGAACTCTGCCTCATGATCAGAAAATATTTATCTTTTTCCAGTTTTCGAACCAGGCCATCATAATTGGAAAAATATTTCGTGATCTTACGGTCGATCAGAGCAATCAGAAGCGATCTTCTGACATCTTCTACACTTTCCAGTGCTTCTTCATAATTATCCAGATATGCAAGAGCAACAACAAGTTTATTGTCTTCATTCGCCTGGATATATTCCTTTAACTCAGTCTCATCGTACAGATACATTGCAATAAGACTCGTTGTTTTCGGAATATCCATCAGCAGTTTGGACGGTGCAACAGACTCTCCCAGAAAAACTTTCTGCATAGAGATACGATAAATGCGGTCCCCAAACTGGGTACTGACTTCTGTGATATCTTTTCCATCATGTCCCGGAAGTTTGTTCGCTGTAATATCCGGAAAGATCGTACTGACATTCTTTCTGTAAAACGGATCTTTTCCCGTCAGCTGAGAAAACATTCTGTTTGACCAGATCATTCTCCCCTGCATATCCATCACTGCATATGGAAGTGCCAGTTCTTCGAGTACTTTCTTTTCCAGAAACTCATACTGGCTGGCAAAAGCAATCAGATCATTAAACATCAATGGTCTGTGATAAAACAGAAGTGTAATCGCTGCCACAAGATAAAGGACGTTTCCCATCGTGACAACCACACCTGCTTTGATGTTAATCACATATACCAGAATGTTCAATACAATCAGCAGAACGGACAAATACAGTGGCCAGCGGGCTAAATGCTTCAGATGGCCTTTTAATTTTAATTTTCCACTCATAACACTCTTTACCATTCTTTTTCTTAGTTATTTAAACGCTGCCTTTTATTATACCAGATATCCATGAATTATGCCAGATATTTCCCACAAACTAAAAAAAGAGCTACGTCCGGAAAGCATATTCTGCAATCCGGACACAG
This sequence comes from Blautia obeum ATCC 29174, assembly GCF_025147765.1. Taxonomy (NCBI): domain Bacteria; kingdom Bacillati; phylum Bacillota; class Clostridia; order Lachnospirales; family Lachnospiraceae; genus Blautia; species Blautia obeum. The sequence goes on along the minus strand of NZ_CP102265.1, from coordinate 882,159 downwards.
CTCCCAAACTTCAATAAGCTATATCGATCAGATTAGTCCTGAACATATGGCATCATGGAAAGATGACGTGCTCTCTTAACAGCAACAGTCAGAGCTCTCTGATGTTTTGCACAGTTTCCTGTGATTCTTCTTGGAAGGATTTTACCTCTTTCAGAAACATATTTTCTGAGTTTTGCTACATCCTTGTAATCGATTTCATTATTTTCTTTACCGCAGAATACACAAACTTTTTTTCTTCTGCGTCCGCCTCTTCTCTTCATTGGAGAGTCCGGTCTTTCGCCTCTATTGTAAGCCATGATGGTTTCCTCCTGTTCTTATTTCTTTCAGTTTAGTTAAATGGAAGTTCTTCGTCGATTCCATCCGGAATATTCATAAAGCCGTCTGCGCTTGCTGCCCCCGGACTCGGCATAGACGGAGCCGGTGCTGCATTCTGCTGAGGATGTGATGCTGCATAGCTGTCACTGGAAGCTTTACTCTCGGCAAATTCCTGTTCCTCAACTACAACTTCTGTAGTATATACTTTCTGGCCATCTCTGTTTGTGTAGCTTCCGGTCTGAATACGACCACTTACTACAATTCTGATTCCCTGATGGAAGTACTTCTCTGCAAATTCCGCGCCACGTCCGAACACAACACAGCTGATAAAATCTGCAGTTGCTTCTCCGTCACGACGAAATCTTCTATCTACCGCTAATGTGTATCTAGCAATTGCCAGTGCATTTTCTCCTGCGGAATATCTCACCTCAGGATCTCTTGTTAAGCGTCCCATTAAAATTACTTTGTTCATTAAAATACCTCTTTCTTCATAGTGAGTGAACGGGTTTCTTAATGGTGCTTTCTAAAATCCATCTGTAAAAAGATTATGCGTCTTTACGAACGACTAAGTATCTTAATACGTTGTCCATGATACGTACATGTCTTTCTACTTCTGCCGGACACTGTGCGTCTGCTTCAAACTGAATGAAATAGTAGAAGCCTTCATGCATTTTCTGAATTTCGTAAGCTAATTTCTTCTTACCCCATTCTTCTACTTCTGTGACGTTTCCGTTGTAACGAGCGATGTAGCTTTTAGCTTTCTCTACTACTGCATCACGAACTTCGTCTTCAACTTTTGCGCTCACAACTAATGCTAATTCGTACTTGTTCATGCTTTCTTACCTCCTTATGGTCTTCATGGCCCTCTGCCTGTATATCAGAGAGCAAGGATATGAAAAATATATCACACAGTTGATTATTCTATCATAGAAAATTTTAAATGTAAAGAACTTTTTTGTCGAATAAATTATTTTTTATAAATATCATGTTTCCTCAAAATACATACTTATTTAATCAGTTTTATTTCTTGTTATTTTGCATAATTTATTGTTTTCTTTTCCAAAACAAGATATACTGATTGCACAAACGCATTTGCGTTATCTCAGGAAAGGAGCACATTAAAAATGAACTCTGCATTATATGCAAACTATCTGAACATCCTAAAACAGGAACTTGTCCCTGCTCTTGGATGTACAGAACCGATTGCGATTGCATACGCAGCAGCAAAAGCACATCAGGTCCTCGGAGAATTTCCTGACTCTGTAAATATGAGTCTCAGTGGTAACATTATTAAGAATGTCAAAGGTGTCACTGTTCCAAACTCCGGCGGTCTGAAAGGAATCGATGTAGCGGCAATCCTCGGCATCGTTGGTGGAAATGCTGACAAGGCTCTTGAAGTCTTAAGCGAAATCACAGAAGATGACATTGCCAGAACCCGAGAACTGGTCAAACAGCATGTCTGTTCCTGCTCTCTGGTCGAAGGGGTAGACAACCTCTACATCACTGCCAAAGTAATCAAAGGTGATCATTTCGCCTCTGTTACGATTGAGCACCAGCACACCAACATTACCAGGATTGAAAAAGACGGTGAAGTTATTCTGGATAATCCATATCAGGCAGAATGCAAAACTGTCATAGACAAATCTAAACTTACAGTCAAGGACATCCTAGATTTTGCTGATCAGGTCAGAATAGAAGACGTACAGCCGATCATTGACCGTCAGATTAAACTGAACTCTGCAATTGCTCAGGAAGGGCTGGATAACAACTATGGTGCACAGATTGGTAAAACTCTAATGCATGTATGGGGCAAAAGTGTCACCACAAGAGCTTGTGCCCGGGCTGCAGCCGGAAGTGATGCACGTATGGGAGGCTGCTCCATGCCAGTTGTTATCAACTCTGGAAGTGGTAACCAGGGAATGACTGTTTCTCTCCCGGTCATCGTATTTGCCGATGAATGGGAAGTATCACATGAAAAGCTCTGTCGTTCTCTCGTCGTCAGCAATCTGATTGCCATTCATCAGAAATATTATATAGGAAGTCTTTCCGCATACTGTGGTGCAGTCAGCGCTGCATGTGGTGCCGGCGCCGGTATCACATACATGTATGGAGGTACTTATCAGCAAGTATCTCTGACTATTATCAATACACTCGGAAATGTAGGTGGCATCGTCTGCGATGGAGCAAAACCCTCCTGCGCAGCCAAGATTGCTTCTTCTGTTGACGCTGCTCTGATGGCTTTTCAGCTCAGTATACAGAACAAGAGCTTTCTTCCTGGTGAGGGTATCATCAAGGATGATATTGAAGAAACAATCAAAAGTATGGGTTATATCGGACGTGTCGGTATGCGTTCTACCGATACTGAAATTCTCAATGTCATGATTGACCGGGCAGATATCAATCAGGGATGCTGAAACATAAACATAGCCGTTACTATAACGGAATAAAACGTAACTTATAAACTTTTACAGGGGGATTTATAAAATGAAAAAAACCAGTTTTTTTACAAGCCTTCCATTTAAACTTCTAGTAAGCGTTATCGTTGGTATTATTGCAGGTCTTATTTTAAGCAGCACCGACTCCTATTCCATTACTATGGGAATCCTGAATGTTGTTGTAACTCTGAAATACATCCTTGGTCAGCTGATCAACTTCTGTGTACCACTGATCATCATTGGATTTATCGCACCTTCCATCACTAAACTCGGTAACAGTGCCTCCCGTATGCTTGGTGTGGCTCTTGTTATCGCCTATGTTTCTTCCATCGGTGCAGCTCTGTTCTCTGTTGCTGCCGGCTATACACTGATTCCACACCTTTCTATCGTTACAAACGTAGACGGACTGAAGGAACTTCCGGAAGTTGTATTTGAGCTCTCTATTCCGCAGATCATGTCTGTAATGAGTGCACTTGTTTTCTCCATCATGGTAGGACTTGCAGCTACCTGGAACCAGGCAAAACTTATTACAGGTCTTCTTGATGAATTCCAGAAGATCGTACTTTCTATTGTGTCCAAGATCATCATTCCGGTACTTCCTTTCTTTATCGGACTGACTTTCTGCGGACTGGCTTACGAAGGTTCTATCACCAAACAGCTTCCTGTTTTTCTCAAAGTTATTGTAATCGTACTAATCGGACATTTTATCTGGATGACACTTCTGTATGTTCTTGCAGGTATTTATTCTCATGAAAATCCATGGGAAGTTGTACGTAACTATGGTCCTGCTTACCTGACTGCTGTTGGAACCATGTCCTCAGCCGCAACTCTGGCAGTTGCATTACAGTGTGCCGGCAAAGCCAAACCGCTTCGTAAAGATATGGTGCAGTTTGGCATTCCTCTTTTTGCAAATATCCACCTCTGCGGATCAGTTCTGACAGAAGTATTCTTCTGTATGACAATCTCCAAAATGTTGTATGGCTCCATTCCAGCTCCGGGAACTATGGTTCTGTTCTGTCTGCTTCTCGGAATCTTTGCTTTGGGAGCCCCTGGTGTTCCCGGTGGTACTGTTATGGCCTCTCTTGGTATCATCACCGGTGTCCTTGGATTCAATGAAACTGGAACTGCTCTGATGCTTACCATCTTTGCTCTTCAGGACAGCTTCGGAACAGCCTGCAATGTAACCGGCGATGGTGCTCTGACACTGATTCTTACTGGCTATGCCAAAAAACACAATATCAAAGAACAACATCTTGATATGATCGACCTTTAAATGAATCTCCAATAAATAGTATTTCATAACCAAGGTTCCCAAACCGGAGGGTTTTGCCGACTTGACAAAGCTCTCCGGTTTCTTCTATACTCGTATTAAGTCAATATGAAAACAGATTGTAACTTTCTGCTTTCATTCATTTTTCTGTCAGGAGGTTAAGCTTATGCTTTTAAAAAACGGACATCTTATTGATCCGACAACTAAGACAAACGAGTTTATGGATATTCGTATCGAAAACGGAATCATCACGAAAATTGCCAAAGATCTTACATCTGAAACTGGTGAAGAAATCCTTGATCTGTCCGGCCTTACAATTGCTCCGGGACTCATCGACACTCATGTTCATTTCCGAGATCCCGGACTTACTTATAAAGAAGATATTCATACCGGTTCTCTTGCCGCTGCAAAGGGTGGATTTACCTCCGTCATCTGTATGGCGAACACCAAACCAACAGTAGACTCTGTAGATACCCTTAGCGATATCCTGAATCGTGCCAAAGTGGAAAATATACATATTTATCAGACCGCTTCCGTTTCCTATGGTTTAAACGGTGAAAAAATGACGGATTTCGATGCTCTTGCCGATGCTGGTGCCTGTGGATTTACCGATGATGGAATTCCGCTCCTTAACGCCACCTTCTGCTATGAAGCCATGCAAAAAGCAGCTGCACTTCATATGCCGATCAGCCTCCATGAAGAAGACAAAGCATTTATTACCAATAACGGTATTAACGCCGGTGAAACTTCTGCCCAACTCGGTGTTATCGGTTCACCTGCCATTGCAGAAGAAGTGATGGTTGCACGGGACTGTATGCTTGCCCTTCGAAGTGGTGCTACTGTTGTAATTCAGCATATTAGTTCTGGAAATTCTGTAGAACTTGTCCGCACTGCCAAAAAACTCGGTGCTGACATCCACGCTGAAGCAACCCCTCATCACTTTACATTAACTGAAGGTGCACTCCTGGAACACGGCACTCTTGCAAAAATGAATCCACCTCTCCGTACAGAAAAAGACCGCCAGGAGATCATTCATGGCCTTAAAGACGGCACAATTGATCTTATTGCCACTGATCATGCTCCGCACAGCGAAGAAGAAAAGGCAAAACCGCTGACCGAAGCGCCCAGCGGTATCACCGGACTGGAAACCTCACTTGGACTTGGAATTACTTCACTTGTAAAAGAGGGATACCTCTCTCTGATGGAACTTCTCGAGAAAATGACCTGCAATCCAGCCTTTCTTTATAAGCTTCCAGGAGGGGTGATTCAGGTCCATGCGCCAGCCGATTTTGTTATCTTTGATCCTGATGAAAAATGGACTGTCACAGACTTCGCATCAAAAGCCTCCAACAGCCCATTTAAAGGATATGAATTATATGGAAAAATCCATTATACGATCTGCAATGGAAAAATTGTATATGAAGGATAAATTTGTTTCACATTTCAAATACATAAATTAATCTATTGTTATTAGATGAAGCTCCCCTGGTGTAGCGATCTTGCTGTCTTCAGGGGAGTATTTTATACCGACAGGATTCTTCTTTACTCTTCATAAATCTGATCGAATACACCACCATCTGCAAAGTGAGTTTCCTGTGCCTTGTCCCATCCGCCAAAGTCGTCAATGGTCACAAGATTAACATTCAAGTCAAAAACATCTGCATATTCTTTAAGAATATCTTCATTGGATGGACGATTTGTTACAAGAAAGGAATCTTAAGTTCTGAAAACGATGTCATTTAAATAAAAAAAGCTGCAGGATTCAGCGGTCTTTTGACCGGAATCTTACAGTTTTCTGCATTTTTTGTCTATTTTATGAAAACGTTATCACTTAGGATTTATAAGGATTATAAGAATAAATAAAAAATCCAGGATAAATTCCTGGATTTTAGTAGAGGTGCCACCCGGATTTGAACCGGGGATAGAGGTGTTGCAGACCTTTGCCTTACCACTTGGCTATGGCACCAAATTTAATTGTTTCCTTAAAGGAAGTGACTCCAAGGGGATTTGAACCCCTGTTACCGCCGTGAAAGGGCGGTGTCTTAACCGCTTGACCATGGAGCCAGGTATAAAAAACTCCCCCTGTTGGACTCGAACCAACGACACTGCGGTTAACAGCCGCATGCTCTACCGACTGAGCTAAGGAGGATTATTAGAAAGTGTATCACACCTTCAAAACTACATACATGTTGACAACCAACCGAATCAATTCCGACCATGCTTTCTTGGTCAAGCCCTCACCCTATTAGTAGCAGTCAGCTCCATGTGTTACCACACTTCCACCTCTGCCCTATCAACCTCGTCGTCTTCAAGGGGGTTTACTCCTTTCGGATGGGATATCTCATCTTGAGGGGGGCTTCACGCTTAGATGCCTTCAGCGTTTATCCCTTCCGGGCTTGGCTACCCGGCTATAGACTTGGCAGTCTAACCGGTGCACCAGCGGCCCGTCCATCCCGGTCCTCTCGTACTAAGGACAGCTCCTCTCAGATATCCTACGCCCACGCCGGATAGGGACCGAACTGTCTCACGACGTTCTGAACCCAGCTCGCGTACCGCTTTAATGGGCGAACAGCCCAACCCTTGGGACCTACTACAGCCCCAGGATGCGATGAGCCGACATCGAGGTGCCAAACCACTCCGTCGATGTGAACTCTTGGGAGTGATAAGCCTGTTATCCCCAGGGTAGCTTTTATCCGTTGAGCGATGGCATTCCCACTTAATACCACCGGATCACTAAGCCCTACTTTCGTACCTGCTCCACCCGTCGGTGTCGCAGTCAAGCTCCCTTCTGCCTTTGCACTCTTTGGATGGTTTCCGTCCATCCTGAGGGAACCTTTGGGCGCCTCCGATACCCTTTCGGAGGCGACCGCCCCAGTCAAACTCCCCGTCTGGCATTGTCCCACCGCCGGGTCACGGCGGCTGGTTAGAAACCCAATACTGCAAGGGTGGTATCCCAACAGCGGCTCCTCGGCAACTGGCGTTACCGATTCTCAGCCTCCCACCTATCCTGTACATGCAGTACCGGATCCCAGTACCAAACTGGAGTAAAGCTCCATGGGGTCTTTCCGTCCTGGCGCAGGTAACCAGCATCTTCACTGGTACTTCAATTTCACCGGATGCATTGTCGAGACAGCGCTCA